>DASYRO010000029.1:0-10749 GCA_036004385.1 Candidatus Acidiferrales bacterium | reverse complement strand
CAGGTTTCGCCCGCTTCGGCGGGCAGCATGTCGTAGAGCTTGGCGATTTTGAGTTGCGGGTCGCCGATCATCGGGAAGTTCACCTTGTGGCCCTGCGTTTCTTCGATGTCCGCCGCCCACTTGCTGTGACTGGCGGCGGGGTCCACGCTCAGGCCGATGACTTTGCAATTGCGCCGGGCAAACTCCGACTGCAAGCCGGCCATATATCCGAGCTCCGTGGTGCACACGGGGGTGAAGTCTTTGGGATGTGAAAACAGGACTCCCCAGCCCTCGCCGAGCCATTTGTGAAAGTCAATCTGACCCTCCGTGGTGTCCGCGGTGAAGTTCGGAGCTTCGTCATTAATGCGCAGAGACATGTTTGCTCTCCTCTTGCCTGGATAAAATCCTGGCTTTTGGTTTTCGGAGAGTATACACCAAACCTTATCCGCAGATTACGCCGATTTCGCAGATTCCCTAGATCAAATGATTGAGCGAGTTCCGGACTCGCGCTCACGAAACAGCCGCGTGATCAAGGAGCGCGTTACGCGACCTTTTTCCTGCCGGCGTGGGCGGGCTCAGGAGGAGCCGAGGGGCGCGGCGGGGCGCCGGCAGCGAGTGACCAGCACTTGGTACACAGCGTGCGCGTCGGATAGGGACACTCGTCCTGGTAGTTGGCTTCGCCGCATTCCCACTGCTTGCCGCATTTCGGACATTCGTGTTGGTGGGCCATGAGAATCCTCCGCGGGCGCCCGTCCGGAAAATTGACCGGTGCGCCGCGAGCGGACGAACGCCGCGGCGACGCGAGTCGCCCGGCCTTTTCTGCTGGGTGGCTCCATGATTAGATGCGCGGAGCGCAGCAGGCGCTCCGGCGACCGCGACTCCGCCACGCTCGAGGAGTCGGGAGGTTATTCCTTGGCGGCGCGCTGCACCGGCTGAGCGTCTTTCTGTACTCTCTGCCTGCTGACCTTATCAAGCTCCAAGGCCACTTCCAAGTCCCAGGCGTCGCAGTATTTGAACGCCTTGCCGCGAGCCTTGGCGCGTTTCTGCCAGCGATCCTTCACGTCCTTGGCCCCTTGCAGCTCCACGGGAACGATGGCTTCCTGCGTGGACCATGAAGCGCCGTCCTCGTAATCGAGAACGAGGTACACGTGGAACGCGCGCATCGTTCCCGGCTTGCCTTCTTCTCTCACGATGCAGGTGCTGCCGGCGGCGTGCTCGAAGCTTGTCGGGCGCGCTTTTGCTTCCTGCGCGGGCGCTGCCGGCGGAAAAAGCAGCCCCGCGGCCAGCATTGCGGCGATCACCAGAAACATGGCCCGACCTCGAAAAACCTGCGCGCCGCGCGCCGGTTCGTTTTTGTTGTTCATGGCCGTCTCCGTTTCCGCAACTCATGCGCCCGGGGTGTGTGGGGATGAGTCGCCTCAACTGGGCAAAAGCATCGCGCCCGGAACCGCCGGGGGCAATCGGGTGCTCGCCGGAGAGAGCGCCGGAAAAAACAGTATGGAAAGGACAGTAGGCATCCCAGCGAAGAACTGTAGATTATGAGCGCGAGAAATCGCGGTGGGGCAAAAGCGTGGAACTGTAGAAATGTAGAAGGACTGATGCGGGCAAGCTTTCGCTCGCCTTGCGCAGCAGCGGCGCGCAGAGCGAGGAGGAATCTGCCGCCTATTTGTTCAGGCGGGCGAGGGCGTGCACGGCCAGCTTTTTGGCTTTTTCCAGGCGGACAGCATCGCTATCCGCGCCGCCCACGCTGATGCGGATGAAGGAATCTTTTTGCAAGGCGTAGAGCGCGCCGGTAACGCTGCTGCTTTCCCAGTAGGCTTCCTCGCCGAGGCCGGCGACCGCGCGCAATTTATCCGGCTTGTCTTCGTCCTCTTCGTTTTCTTTCCCGCCTTTTTCAGATTTTGCCGCTTCCTTCTCCGCGGGATGGAAGCGCTGATTCCAGAAGTCGCGCGGGCGCGTGGACTTCGCCGCGTCCGGCGCAGCGAGCATCAGGCTGACCGAGCGCACGGCCGCGGCGGCTTCGTAGTAGCACAGGGAGACGTGAAACGCGGCGCCGCTCTGTTCGCTGGGCACCGTGCGGCGCACCTCGGAGCCCTGCACGGCGCGAATCTCTTCCCGGCTGAGCAGCGCGCAGGCATCCGGCTTCGAAGTGGGAGGCACTGGTGCTGGCGTTTGCGCCGCTCGCGGGGAGGCAAGTACGGCGGCCGCCAGTACCAGCGCCAAGGCAAGTAGAAAAACTCTCAGCAGATGTTTTGGTTCTTGCGCAAACACTTGGTCGTATTCCTTCACCACAGGCACCATGAGAGTCCTCCTTGCTTTTCCAGCCACAACGAACGTCGCCCTACTATTGCGATCACAACTCTCAGCGAGCAACCTCACGTTCCCTATATCGATGCGGGTGGCCCTGGGGTCTGGGATCTCAAATTTGAAATTTCAAATTTGAAATCCGCTGGCAATGCCGCCGGTGACAGCGCCTCGAGCCACGGCGCCGATCACAGTGTCACCGATCCAAGCATCGCGAATCACAGCGCCACCCGCACGCAGGGGTGACCTACCAGCCGATGGTCGGCGTGGCCGCGCTCCAGATGGTGACCGGGCCAAGGCCGACATTGACCAGCTTGATGAGATAGACGCCGGGCGCCGTCGCGGCCACGTTGGCGGTCGCGATGCCGTTCGACGAGTCGACCGTACCAAGCACCGTGCCGCTCGGGCTGATGACGACGAGTTGGTAAGGCACCGTGGTGCTGGCTTCGGCGACCACCGAGAGCACTTGCGTGCCGCTCGGCACCGTCAGGCTTTGCAGCAGGCTCTGGCCGAGGGCCAGCGAATTCGTGCTGCTGGTCGTCTGGCCGGGGCCGGAGGTGGGCGCGGCGCTCGAGCTGCCGTCCGTGGTGCAGATTTTGTCCACGTAAACGGTGCCGCGGAGGTTGCGCAGTTCGAAGACGTGCGCGCCCTTCCCGATGATGGTGAAGGACTGCTTGGCGCCGAACACCGGGTCGCGCATCGCGCCGGAGCTGCCCTGGTAGTTGATGGTGGTGGCGAACGCGCCGTCGACGTAGACGTCCGCGGCGCCGCCCTTCGTGCTGGTCGCGAAGTAATAATCCAGCGTGCCGTTGTCCGCGACGAGATTGAAGTCCAACCGCAAGAAGTGCGTGCTATCCGCGCCATTGTGCAGCCGGAAGTGGCCTGTGCTGGCGTTGGAGCTGTTCACCAGGTGCCAGCCGGGCGAATAGGCGATGCGCGAATCGTCATCCTCGATGCATTGTGGTCCGGAAGGATTGACGGTCACGCTCACATTGCCGGTAGCCGTCTGGCCGCAGGAGTTGCGCACAGTGTAAGTGAAGCTGTCCGCGCCGTTGAAGCCGCTGGCCGGCGCGTAGGTGACCGTGCCGTCGCCGTTGTTCGTGGCCGTGCCGTGCTGCGGCTGCGTCACGCCGGTCACACTCAGAGGAGGCGAGCCGCCGTCGGAGTCGTTGCCGGTCACGTCAATCACAACGGGATTGTCCTGGAGCGCGGTGGCCGAATCTGGATTGGCCACCGGCGGATTGCACACGCAATTCTCGCTGCCTTTGATTGTGTACGAGCCGGAGGCCGACAAGCTGTCGGGCATGTTATCCGGCGTTGCGCCGCCGCCCGTGCCGATTTCCACGCTGACGCGCACGAGGAAGGCGGTGAGTTGCGAACCAATCGCCGGGTTGCCGATGGCGCTGCGCGGCACGACGATGCGGATGTTGCCCTGGGCATCGAAGCCGCTTAACGGATCCGCCGGCGTTCCCGCATTATTCGGCAACGCGCCTGCGGCCGTACCCGCGCCATAAGCAAACTTCACCGCGCCGGTCGGGTTGTGAGGCGCGATGACGTCGGACATGCGCACCCAGAAATCCGCGGTGCCCACCTTGAAGCGGATGGGCCAGGTGGTATCCGGGGGCACGTGCTGCAGGTTGACCACCTTCAACACGAACTCTATCTTGCCCGGCCCCAGTTCGCTCCTCTCGTCAATGGAAAGTTTCTCCATGTCCCAACCTTCGCTGCCCGGGGCGACGTTTTCTCCCGGAGCGGTGAAGTCGCCGGTGCCGTCGGTAAAGATGGTGACGCCGGGGAATTTGCAGGGATCTTCCGGCGGGGGCGGAGGGGGCGGAGGCACGCACGCTGCCGGCTCAATTTCTCCGCAGGCATTGCTTTCTCCGACCGAGTTCACCGCGGTGATCTGGTAGAAGAATTTCTCCGTGGTGTTGGGCAAGGTATCGTCGTAATTGAGCGTGGATCCATCCACGGTGGCGATCAACGAAAACGTCCCGCCTTCCGCGCGGCGATAGATTTTGTACGCCGTAATCGGCGAGCCGTGGCTATCCGGCGCGAACCACGAAAGGTGCACGACCGCCGGGTTCACGCAGTCCATGGTAGCGTTGGCCAGCGGCGCGCCCGGCGCAGCCAGCACGTCGAACTTGGCGTACAGCCGTCGCCCGTTCACCTGCCGCGCGATGCTGGCGATGCGCGTGTAGCTGTTGGGCAGGCTTTTCGCACATGCGCCGATGCAGCCGTCCGGCCAGCCCACCAGCATGCGGCCTTCCTGGTCAATGGTGGCGTCCATGAAGTCCAGCAGGTTGCGGCACGGATTGCTTCCGCCTTGCAGCCAGATGCAGCCGCGCTGCACGGGATCGTTCGGCGTGGTGTCCACCGTGGTCCACGTCAGACCGCCGTCGTAGGTGTGCGAAACGTACAGGTGCCACTCGCCCGGGAAAGTTGCCGCTTGCGAGCTGCCCGCTGTCGTCGATCCCAAAAAACCAAACGCCGCGCGCTGCGCGTCGCCCGCGACCACCACCGGGAACGCCGTATTCTGTATCCCGAACGGCGCGCCGACGTCGCGGATGTTGGTCCACGCCTGGCCCTTGTTGGTGGAGACGGCCACTTTCGGATGGCCATCGGCGTCCTGGTAGGCGAGATAGACGGTGCCATCATCAGCCATTGCCACCGACGGATCGTTGTCGCCGGAAGTGCTGCCCAGGTTCGGACGCACGTGCCAGGTGATTCCGTTGTCTTCGGAAACGATGACGCCCTGGCTGCCCGTGCACGCCTTGTTGGGGACGTACACCGTGCCGTCATTGGGCGCGACTTTGACGTGCCCGTGCAGCCCGCTGCACTCCGTCGTATAAATGGGCACGCCGGGGCCGTAGGTCAATCCGCCGTCATCGCTGCGCGAACAATACGCGGTCACGCCGGACTGCGCGCAGTAGTACACCGCGCTGGGATAGACCGGCCCACTAGGATCGCGCGTGAGCGGGTCGGCAAACCGCCCGCCGCCCACGGTCTGGTGATCGGCGCCGGATGGCGGCCCGCACCCTTCGCTGGGGATCCATGTGTCGCCGTCATCGTCGGTGAAAGACGACAGGCTGCAGCCGAAGGTCAGCACGAGCAGCGGCTGCGCCACGGCCGGCGTGATAAGCTGCGAAACCACCGTCCGGCCGGTGCGTGAGTCCGTGAATAAGATGGGATCGAAGCCCGTCACAGACGTCGGCGCCGACTTGTCCAGCCACGTATCGCGCGCCGGAGATGAGCAATCGTCAAACTCCACGCGCAAGGTTTGCAGGATGGACTGGTACATCACTCGCTTGGTTTTCCAGTTGCACCCGATGGAAGGCTCGCCTGCCGTGCGGCCCAGCGGAGCCGGTGCCGCGTAGTTCATATAGCTCAGCGGCTCGCTCCCGGGCGCAGTCGGCGCGATCACCTGATGCTGCAGCTCGGCCGAAGCCGTATAGCTGACGGCTCCCGCGCCGATGGCCGGAGCAAACGGTGCGGCGGCGATCGTGTAAGTGCCCGCCGCAGGATTGCTCAGAACAATGCGCTCGAGGCCCCCGGGCCCGTTGCCGGAACCGGTGATGAAGCTGCCGTCCGGGCCGTACACTTGCAGGTCCCAGTCGCCGGTCAGCGCCGGTTGCAGGCGGATGTCCACCACGTACGGCCCGAACGCCGCCGATGGTGGGACGATGTTAAGTTGAAAATTGTCGCAGGCCGCATTATTCGCCGAGCCGCAGTTCGAAGACGCCGTCGGCGTCTTGAACGCCCCGGTCCATGTGACCAGCGTATTGGTTTCGGAAACGGTGCCGCTGGACGGGGTGGCGGCATACGTCAAGATGGGAGAAATAATCAGGGCCAGAGACACACCCAGAACCAACAGGCGCCCCAGCCGACGCGCGGTTGTGAACATCGAATTCCTCCTAACTGTCCAACAGCGAAATGTGGGAAACCGGGGAACCGACCTTTTTAGGCTGGGCTGGAAAATTGGCAGCGCGGGCCGGAGTGGCATAGCGCTACTATCGCGCATAGTGCCACTACTATTTGACCGCTGTCAAGCGCTTTTTGGGGGGCTCATCCACAGCCCGCTCCGGTGAGAAGATAGGCCGCATGAAACGCGTCGTTTTCATTCTTTGCTGCGCGCTCGCATGTACCGTCTTTGCCGCGGAGCCCGCCGCAGCGCAACTCAAAGTCGAGCGCGACATCGCCTACGTGGCGGGCGCAAGCCCGGATCAGCAGCTCGATCTCTACCTCCCGCCGAATACTCGCGCCTTTCCCTCGGTCGTGTTCTTCCACGGAGGAAGCCTGCAGGAATCCGGGGAGCGCCGCTCTTCGCCGGTTTACGCTCGAGTCTGCGAACCATTCGCGCGCAGCGGCATCGCCTGCGCCACGGTGGATTATCGGCTAGCCCCTACTCACAAGTGGCCGGCCATGCCCGACGACGCGGCGGCGGCATTCCGCTGGGTGAAGACGAACATTGCGGCACGCGGCGGTGACCCGGACCGCGTATTTCTCTTCGGACATAGCTCCGGCTGCCATCTTGCCGCGGTTCTGGGCGCCAATCCGAAGTATCTTGCGAAAGTCGGACTGAAACCGGACGCCATCGCCGGCGTCGTGGCCATGGGATGCGTGCTTGCTCCGACCGAAGAAGCTACTTCACAGTTTCCGCTGGACAAGCTCCGCGCGCGCTGGGGCAGCACCGACGAGCGCGATACCTATGCTTCGTTTGACGACTGGCTCGACTTCGATCCCTCGAGGTTTCTTGGCCCGCACATGCCGCCCACACTGGTCGTCGTCGCGGAGGCTGAGCGCTTCTTCCCCGCCATCCTGGAGCAGGGCGCTAAATTTGTCCGGCGCCTGCTGGAACTGCAGCGCCCGGCAGACCTGGTGCTTGTGCCCGGCAAACACATGACCAGCATTCAAACTATCGGCGCGCCCGGCGATCCGACGTTTGCAGCCATCAAGAAATTCATCGCAGACCCGTCCGCCGCCGGCCGCGCTAGCCGCTGAAGCACTCCCAGCAGTGTCTTCGACGATAGCCATCCTTCTCGTCTGTGATTGTTAATCTGCGATTGTAAAAAATCTGGCTGGCCCGGGAGGATTCGAACTTGAGGCGCTTGCGCGGCGTCCGAGCCGCGCGCCGAAATCCCGATGCCTTTAATCGGGACTCCATGGCCACTTGCTTTCGTGCTCGGCGGAAACTTGGCTGGCCCGGGAGGATTCGAACCTCCACCGTCTGCATTAACAGTGCAGCGTCCTACCGTTTGGACCACGGGCCAGCGGGAATCCTTATTGTAATGGAGATGCACCTGTAGCGGCGCGCTTTCAGCGCGGCCGAGCGGTGGGCGACGGCAACGAAGGGGCAACCTGTGTCCACCTGCGGCGGACGCAGGCTGCCGCTACATACTCATGACGCCTTCAATGCGGCGAGGAGGGCGCGCAGCGTGGCCAGCGGAGTGGCGTAGGCAGGGTCGCTCACCACGTTGTTGAGCTGGTAGGGGTCCACCGTCAAATCGTAGAGTTCCTGCTCTCCGCTCAGGTATTCCACGTAGGTGTACTGCGCGGTGCGCACGGCATGGTACCGGAGATAGGAATTGATGGTCGGGCCGAGATATTCTAGCAGGATTTCGCTGCGCCACGGTGCGCCGGGATTATTGACCAGAGGAAGCAGGCTCAGGCCGTTCACTTTGGAGGGGGGAATCACGCCGGCCCAGTCGGCGACGGTGGGCGCAACGTCAATGTTCGCGACAATGCCGCTTTCGTTCCGCGAGGTTGCGCCCGGCTCGCGCGCCCACAACGGCACGCGCACGCTTTCGTCGTAGGCGCTGAATTTGGTGTCCTGGATGCGGTGCTCGTCCCAGATCAATCCGTTATCGGAGAGAAAAATCAGCAGGGTGTTGTCCCACCGGCCGTCCTGCTGCAACTCGTTGATGATCGCGGCCACGGCGCGATCCACGGACTGCAACGTTTCCAGTTGGCTGCGGTGGAACGCGTCGCTCGTGGCCATGTCCGTCGCCGTCAGCAGCGGCAGCGCCTGCACCCATGCCGGCTTGTCGGTCACGTCCGCTTCGTTGTACGACGGCGGGCGCCAGTCGGGGAAATTCGCGAACGAGCCGACATCCACCGGATCCGGCGTGGCCGGATAGTGCGGGCCGAATGGAGTGAAGTAGAGAAACAACGGCTGGCTGGGCGGCGTGGAAGAGATGAATTGCAGAGCCTTGGCCGTGAGCACCGTCGTGGAATACTCCTGCGCGCTCGTGCCGTAGCTGCTGACCACGCCGTTGTCGTTGAACTCGTAGTTGTAATAGTAATCGGCGTCGGAGTTCACCCCGTTCTGGCGGACGAACACGTGGAACTCGCTCCAGCCCGGTGGCACCGCTGGCGACAACAGGTAGTAGGCATTCAAGTATTTTCCGAAGATGCCGGTCCGGTAGCCCGCGTCATGCAGCCAAGTGGCGATCGTCGAGCTGGCGTTGAAGGAAACCGCTCCGCCGCTCTGGTTGTAGTCTTGCAGCACGCCGGTATTGTGCGAATAGAGGCCCGTGAGAATGCTGGCGCGGCTCGGACAACAATCCGGCGTGGTGATGAAGGCGTAGTCGAACTTCACGGTTTCGTTGCTGAGCAGCGCAGAGGTGAGCGGCATGTAGGGCATCAGATCGAAGCGCTCGTCGTCGGAGATGATGACCACGACGTTGGGCCGGTTGAGATTATTGACGCGATACACGGCCGGGGATGAAGTGGTGGGGTTATTCGAAGTGTCGCGCGCCACGGCGGTGATGGTGTGGTTGCCGTCGAGCAGGGTTGTGGTGTCCAGCGAAAGCGTGGCGCTGCTGCCGCTGATTTCACTGCCGGCCTGCACGCCGTCCACGAAGAAGGTGATTCCCGCGACACCCACGTTGTCGTTGGCCGTCGCGGTGATGCGGCTGACGGCCGAGAGCGTCGAGCCGGGCACCGGCAACTTGACGGCCACCGTGGGCGGCGTCCTGTCGGCCACGGTCGGCGCCAGCGCATCGCCGTAAATGGAGAACTCGTCGAGCAGGCCGGTGGCGGTCATCGTTTCCGTGGGGGCAATCGAGCCGATGTAGATGTACTGCAGCGAACTTTCCGCCGGCATGGTGAACGGCCCGGTGGGAATGGTGCTGTAGGTGCGCTCCGTGTCGTCAATGTAGATGCGCATGTTCTGCATGCCGACGGCGGCGCCGGAATCCCACGTCAACCGCAGATGCACCCATTGCCCTGGCACCCAGGAATACTGCCCGGACTTTACGTTGGTGATGCGGTTCACCCCGCTGGCATCGCGAATCTGAAAGAACAGGTCGTTGGAATACGTCGCCACGCGCTTAAAGAGAACGAGCGAGCCATTTTGCCCGGACGTGCCGACGGCCAGAATGCGATGGGAGACGCCGTCGGTATTGGCGTAGAACGGCTGATACCAGAAATCAATCGTGCCACGGTCGAGCTCCACGTTCGGCGTGATGCCGTCGGTTTCCACAAAGCGCACGTATTCCAGCCCGGCGTCAATGCGAATGGCATTGCCGGCAAACCCCGCGACGAAATCGCTCGCCGGCGACGTATTCACCTGCGCGCCGGAGCCGGTGCCCGACGCCGGAGAAAGTACCGACGCGAGATCGTCCAGCGTGGTGTGCAGCATCGGCGCGGGCGGTGATGGCGGCGAAAGGTTACTGACGAGAATGTCCACCGGCGCGGAAGTGGCCGTGTTGTTGGAAGTGTCGCGGGCGACGGCCGTGAGCGTGTGCGTGCCGTCGGGCAGCGTGGTGGTATCCAGCGAGATGGCGTAGGGCGAGGACGTGTCTTCCGCGCCGAGCGGCGTGTTGTCCACCAGAAACTGCACGCCGGCCACCGCCACATTGTCCGAAGCATTGGCGGCCACCGAGATGGTTCCGACCACCACGGCTCCCTGCTTCGGCGTGGCCAGCGCCACCGTCGGCGGCGTGGTATCCGGCACGACGGGACGCAGCGGCACGTCATAAATGAAGAATTCGTCGAGGACGCCGTTGGCGGGCAGCCTCTCTGCCGCCGAAAACGCACCGATGTAAGTGTATTGCGTGGCACTTTCCGCGGGCATCTTGAACGGGCCGGTTGCGGTCGCGGAATATTTGCGCTCCGTGTCGTCAATGTAGATGCGCATGCTTTGCACGCCGCTGGCGACGGTGGAATCCCAGGTCACGCGCAGGTGCACCCATTGTCCCGCGGTCCACGAGTATTGCGTCGCCGCCACGCGCGTTTGGCGCAAGGTTCCGCCGGCATCTTTGAGTTGGAAGCAGAGATCGTTGCCGAGCGAAGCGATGCGCTTGAATAAACGCAGCGAGCCGGCCTGCCCGAAGGTGCCGATGCCGAAAATGCGGTGCGCTACGCCGTCGGTGTTAGCGTAGAACGGCTGATACCACAAGTCCACGGTGCCGCGGACGAGATTCACATTCTTGGTCACGCCGTCGGTCTGCACGAAGCGGACGTATT
>DASYRO010000028.1:0-6762 GCA_036004385.1 Candidatus Acidiferrales bacterium | reverse complement strand
GCGATAGTAAAACATCGCCGGCGTGCTGATGAAGTAGGTGATCCAATCCACGTCCGGCAGATAGCCCGTGACGAGCAGCATCGGCGTGGCCAGCCGCGTCACTTTGTTCAAGCCCGCGCGGCCTAGCGCGATGGACGTCAGCCCGTGTGTGACTGGATCCACAATTTCTCCTGCAGCACTTTAATCGTTTAACGTTTTAGCTTTCGCTTGGCAGCACCAGCGTCAGAGCGTCCGGCACTATTCTGAATTCAACAGGCAATCTTCCAATCGGCTCGCCGTCCACTTGCGCCCAGACTTCGCTGCCGTTGATTGGCTCGCAGCGGACGGTCGTCGTTTTCCAGAAAAAATTATCGGCAATCGTGCGGTGCCAGCCGCAGAGCAACCTCGGAAAATCGGTGACATAACGCCAACGCTTCTGCGTCGTGGCGGCGAGAACCTCGAAGCAATCTTCGAAGAGGCTTGCTTTGGTCGTAATCTTCACCGGGCCGCCGTAATGTTTCGTTCGCCCCACGACGGCCAGCGTGACCGTATGCTGCTGCTCCGCCGTGGTCACGCGAAACGCGGGAAAAGGATAGCGCACAATTTGCCGCGCGCCTTCCAGCCAGTATGCCAGAATGCCCAGCCGGCGTTTCGTTTCCAGGTCCACGGCATTCACCAGCATGCCGTCAGGTCCCGCGCCGGCGAGGCTGATGAAGTAGCGTTGCCCACGCGGAAGTTGCGGCGAAAGCGCCAGACCCAGGGCGATGCGGCGCAGCGTCCCGTGCGCCAGCCGCTCGGCGGCGCGCGGAATATCCCACGGCAGCGACAATTCCTTTACCAGCACGTTGGCGGTTCCGCCGGGCAGCACTGCCAGCGGAACCTGGCTGCCCGCCAGGCCGTTCACGATTTCATTGATGGTGCCGTCGCCGCCGCACGCGATGACCAACTGCCGACCGTCGGCCACAGCGTTGCGCGCCTGATCGGTTGCTGAGCCTGGCCCGGCGGTCGGCTCCAGCACGGCCAGGATTCCTGCCTGCTTCAGAATATTTTGTGCGCGCTCCAATAGTGTGAGACGCAGGCGCCGGCCGCGCCCCGCCGTCGGGTTGTAGAGGATGACCGCGTCGCGAATTCCTTGGAGCATTGCTTTTTTCGCACCCGCTCGCTGATTCGGCTCCGAACGGGCAAACGGAATGGCTCGCGCGCCAGGAAAGATTCTTCGCTGCGCTCAGAATGACAAGATCGGCGCGCATTCACGGCGAAAATCGCAGAAGAACAGATAGTATTATAGTTGCGTTGTTTGCACTGCCATTGTTCTGCGGAGGGCGGTCTAAAGACCCGCCCCTACAAAGGCACAGCATGTCTGCTGCCAAACCGGTAGCCAAACAAATCGAACGCCTGCGCAAGGACATCCGCCGGCACGAACATCTTTATTACGTCTTGGATCAGCCCGAGATTTCCGACGCGGACTTCGATCGAAAAATGAACCGGCTGAAGGCGCTGGAGAAGGAGCATCCGCAACTGGTCACGCCGGATTCTCCGACGCAGCGGGTGGGCGGGTCGCCACGCGAAGGCTTCGTCACCGTGCGTCATTCGCGCCCGATGCTCAGCATTGACAATGCCTTTTCCAAAGACGAGCTGCGCAACTTCGACCGCCGCGCGCGCGAAGGGCTGGGCCGCGAACGCGTGGACTACGTCTGCGAGCACAAGTTCGACGGCCTGAGCATCGCCATCCATTACGAAAACGGCATGCTGGCGCGCGGCGTCACGCGCGGCGATGGCACGACCGGCGAGGACGTGACCCTGAACGTCAAAACGATTCGCGCGATTCCGCTGAGCGTGGACTCCGCCGCACTGAAAAAGCTCGGCATCCCGCGCGATTTCGAGGTGCGCGGCGAAATCATCATGACGCGCAAAGCCTTCGAGCAGATGAACCGCCAGCAGGAAGAGCAAGGACTGAAACGCTTCGCCAATCCGCGCAACGCCGCCGCCGGAGCCGTGCGCGTGTTGGATCCAGCCATCACCGCGTCGCGGCGCCTGGACTTCTACGCCTACTCGCTGCTGGTGAACGGCCGCGCGGCGCTCAAGCGCCATGCCGATTCGCTCGCCGCGCTGAACAAATTGGAATTTCGCATTTGCGAAGAATACGCGGTCTGCCATTCCATCGATGAGGTCGAAAAGTATTGCGACCGCTGGGAGGTGAAACGCGAAAAGCTGCCCTACGAAATCGACGGCATCGTGGTCAAAGTGAACGAAGCCGCGCTGCAGGACGAATTGGGAACAACGTCGAAAGTGCCGCGCTGGGCCATCGCCTATAAATACGCCGCGCGACAGGAAACCACCGTCGTCAAGGACATCATCGTGCAAGTCGGGCGCACCGGCGCGCTGACGCCGGTGGCCGTGCTGGAGCCGGTGCAGGTCGGCGGCGTCACCGTGAGCCGCTCGACGCTGCATAACATGGACGAAATCGAGCGCCTCGGCGTGCACATCGGCGATACGGTGCTAATCGAACGCGCCGGCGACGTCATCCCGCACGTCGTGAAAGTGGTGAAGGAAGGGAAGGACCGCAAAAAATTTCGCGTTCCGCAGAAATGCCCGATCTGCGGCAGCGACATCCACAAGCTGGAAGACGAAGTCGCTTACCGCTGCGTGAACGCCGCATGTCCCGCGAAGCGCAAGGAGTCGCTCATCCACTTCGCCGGCCGCCATGCCATGAATATTGACGGCTTGGGCGAAAAAATCGTGGACCAGCTCGTGGACAAGGGGCTCGTGAAGGACCTCGCGGACCTCTATCACCTGAAGCTGGAGACACTGGCGGCGCTGGAGCGCAAGGCGGAAAAATCCGCGCAAAACCTGCTCGACGAAATCGAGAACAGCAAGAAGCTCGGGCTCTCGCGGCTCATTTACGCGCTGGGCATCCGCTTCGTTGGCGAGCGCACCGCGCAGCTTCTTGCCGAACACTTCGGCTCGCTGGAAGCCGTACAGAACGCCAGCCAGGAACAGCTCGAAGACGTGCCCGAAATCGGGCCCAAGGTGGCTGCGAGCATCGCGGAGTTTTTTTCGGAGGCTGCCAACAGAAAACTCGTCAAACGGTTGATCGCTGCCGGATTAAATGTGGAAGTGGAGCGCAAAGCGCCGAAGAGCACGCGGCTCGCCGGCAAGACGTTCGTCTTTACCGGCGAACTGAGCAAGCACACGCGCGAAGAGGCCGGCGAGCTGGTCGCCAGTCACGGCGGCAAGGTTACGTCTTCGGTCAGCAAGAAGACGGATTACGTCGTCGTGGGCTCCGACCCCGGCTCAAAGTACGACAAGGCCAAGGCGCTGGGCGTGACCATCCTCGACGAAGCCGCCTTCGAACGGCTGCTTGGCAAATAGCGCCGGGCGTTGCGCCCAGCTATTCGCGGCTCCTGCCGATTACCGCGTTGTCTTATCCCTTGATGATGACGTCCGGGTCCAAATCAGGCAGTCTTGGAACCTTTACAGTGTAACGATATCCGAATTTATGAGGAGGCACAGTGGCCAATCCGGAGTGGTTGGCAGGGCTCGGCCCGTTGAAGGTGTCCTTGGGCTTGAAGGGTGACCCTTCCGGCTTGTCGAATATCACTTTCCAACCAGGACACTTGTTGTTATCGGTCCATACCACTTCTTCCGTGTCGTGTTTGATCTCGACGCGTGGGGGATTAACAGTTATCACGCCGTTCTGGCAGCTGATTGTAACGGTCTTAGGGCTGGGCCCACTTGGCGCCTTTCCTTGTGTTGAGACGCCCGTTTTGCTTTGAGTCTGCTTCGTTTGCGTCATCGCGGCACCCGTGAAGACGAGCGCGATGGCCACCAGCGTCGCCAGCATCCACAACGCTCGGGAAGTGTGACGTGAAGATGATCGGTCGAACATTTTTTGCCTCCTCAGTAAAAAATAAGGGACCGGAATAGCGGGACCGACGTGCGAGGTTGATGCCGCGCAGCGTATCAAATTCCTTCGCCAATGCAAGCGTTTATTTTTTTTGTAACAGCTGCTGAAAGCGTGGGTCCTGGTGCAGGCTGTCAAACATCGGGTTATCGCGGACGGTAGTCGCGGAGGTGCCGGCAGCGACGGCGCGTTTCAGCCAGTCGAGGGTTTTTTCTTTGTCGCCAAATTGTGCGCTCATCAGCGCGGCCTTGAAGAGCACGTCGGCGTCCTTGGGCGCTTGGGCGAGCGCGCGTTGTAGGAATTCCACCGAGGGCTTTTTCTCGCCGAGCATGGCGTGGTAGTAGGCCAGATTGGCGAGCACGTACTGGTCGCGCGGATTCACTTTGAGTTTTTCTTCGGCCAGCGCCAGCGCCTTCTGATAGGCAGAGGGCGATTCGCTGCGCTTCCCCGCTGTCCAGTATTTCGCATCGCCCAGATTTCCCCAGATGATGTATTCATTCGCGCCGATGCCCAGAGCCAGAGCGCGCTCGTATGTAGCTGCAGACTCGGCGAAATTCCGCTGACTGAAATAGGCAGTGGCCAGATTGGAATACGCCTCGTAGGTGGGCCGCAGCGCAATCGAATGTTCGAAACTTGCGATCCCTTCGTTATATTTTCCCTGCACCACGTAGATCGCACCGAGGTTGGAATGCGCCTGGAAACTATCCGGCGTAAGCTTGACGACCTGCTCGAACAGTTTGGTTGCTTCCGCCAGCCGGCCCTGCCGCCAATAGAAAATGCCCAGCCAGGTGTAGCTGGCGTGATAGTACGGGCGGACGCTGACGGCTTTTTGATACGTCTGCTCCGCTTCCGCCGGCTGATTCATTTTTTCGTACGCTCGCGCCAAGCCGCGGTAGGCGTCGTCGTTCAGCGGATCACCGTCCAGCGCCGCACGGAAGGCTTCCGCGGCCTTTTCATAATTTCCAGTGCCATTGTAGATGGTGCCGAGGCAGGCGTGGGCTTCAGGAAGCTTCGAGTTCAGCGTCGCAGCTCGCTCGCAGGCCTTCCGTGATTCCGTCACCCAGCGAGCTTCGTTACGGTAATAATATTTCCACCAGTACGCGTTGCCCAGGCCGGCGTAGGCCAGTGCGTAGTTGGGATCCAATTTCAAGGCTTGTCCGAAGACGCTGATGGCGCTCTCCAGATTTTCGGGCTTATCGTAGTTCTGGAGATAGCCGCGGCCCTGTAAGTAAAAATCGTACGCCGTAGCCACGGTCGTGCCGCGAGCAGTCAGTACTTCGCGCTCCCGTGCAGGCACCTTCAACTCCAGCATGCGCAGCACGCCGTCCACTACGTGGTCTTCCATGGTGAAGGAATCGGCCATGATCTCGGTGAAGCTGCCGCCATCTAAGACGCGCCGGTTACGCGCATCCACCAGGGAGTAGCTCACGCGTACTTTGCCGCCTTCCTGGTGCAGGCTGCCTTCCAGCACGAGGTTGACTCCGAGCTCCGAGCGCGCCTTTTCCGTATCTGTGATGACCTTCTCGCTGATCGTGCTGGCGGAAGCCACCTGCAACGACTGGGACTTGGTGAAGCGCCCGAGTGATGCCGTCAAAGTGGAGGTCAGCCCCTTGGCGAAGGCACGGGTTTGCTCGTCGCCCCCTACGACGTCGAGCGGCAAAACAGCCACGTACTTGTCGCGAGGCATGGCCGAAGCGCCGGTGCGCTCTGCCATCCACCGCCGGACAGGCGGCAGCGCGGCTAACGCCGCACCCAGAACCACGACGCTTGCAGCCACTGCCGTCCACAATTTCCAGCGGGCAAAAGGAGCGGGGATAGGCGGCGCGGGCGCAGTAGCCAGCGGATCGCCCTTTTCCAGTGCACGCAAATCAGCGAGAAGTTCGTCGGCGGTCGGATAACGCGCGTCCGGATTTTTCTCCAGCAGCCGTTCGACAATCTGGCAGAGTCCGGCGGGCACGTCCTTGGCAACTTCGTGCAGGGGCGCCGGTTTTTCGTGCAGAATTCGATTGGTAGTCGCGGCCAGCGTGCTGCCTTTGAAAGGGTGCCGGCCCGCGAGCGTTTCGTAGAACACGACGCCGAGGGAAAACAGATCCGAGCGCGTATCAATGGCGCGGTCGAGCATCACCTCCGGTGCCATATAGAGAAATGTGCCGCCTACGCTGAGGCGCGTCTGATCAAGTGCCTCGCCGGAGGTGATGTCACTGGCATCGGGCAGTTTCTTGGCGACTCCGAAATCGAGTACTTTGACGTCACCGTTCGGCGTGAGGCAAATATTTTCCGGCTTGATGTCGCTGTGCACGATGCGCTTTTCGTGCGCGGCGGCAAGCGCGTCGCCGCACTGCCGCGCGATGCGCAGGAATTCCACGGCGCTCATGGGCTGAGCCATGCGCTGGCGCAACGTCTGGCCCTCGACGTACTCCATCACCAGAAACGTGCCGCGAGGATCTTCCAGCACGTCGAAGATGCCAGCAATTTTGGAGTGCGTCAGGCTGGAAGCGCGCTCCGCCTCCTTAATGAAGCGGTTACGATAGTAGGGATCGGCTTGCAGGGCGGGCGCGATGCGCTTGAGCGCGACCGTGCGTTTCAGCACTGTGTCATCCGCGCGATACACTTCGCCCATGGCGCCGGAGCCGAGCCGCGCACGGATCACGAAACGCCCGACGGTCGCGCCGGTCAAATCCTCAGGTACCTGCACCGTTTTCGTTGCACTCGCTGAATGTTCCATGAGACATCAGGCTGCCGGACGGCGGGCTGCTCTGCCGCTCACCCTGCATGGACTTTCCAGAAGGGTAGCAACGGCCGGCTGGGCGGCCTGCGCTCCTGTGCGGGGTATCATAGTACGATTCCGTCTGTCCGGGCGGGCCAACACAAAAATCGCA
>DASYRO010000027.1:0-3054 GCA_036004385.1 Candidatus Acidiferrales bacterium | reverse complement strand
GAGAGGGGCGACCCAATGGGTCGCCCCTTTTTGTTCGTTCGCACTTTTGATGTGGAGTGCGGCGCGTAAGCGCCGCTATGTCGGCCTGAAGGCCGCCACTACATGTGCCGCAGCGCGTTGTACACTCTGTGCATGGCCGGTGAGATCAAGATCCTGAAGAAAAGCTTCACGTTGATGCTGGAAGAAGCGCGGCGAATTCCGGGACAGGAATGCTGCGGGTTGCTGGCGGGGCACGACGGCGTGATTGCGGAGATTTTTCCGGCGGCGAACGCGCTGGCTAGCGCGACGGAATTTGAAATTGCGCCCACGGAACTATTCCGCATCTTTCGGGCGATGCGCGAGGCTGGCCTGGAACACCTCGGCATCTATCATTCTCATCCGCGAGGGCCGGCCGTGCCCTCGCCACGAGATATCGAGTGCGCGTTTTATCCGGAGACGGCGTATTTTATTTTGGCGCCGGATTCCGTGCGGGCGTTTGTGATTCGCGAGGGGAAGGCCGAAGAGCTGGACGTCAGGATTGTGTGATGAAGAGCCGCGCCGAAGTCCGGATGCCGGGCTTAAGCCCGGGGCTACCTTTTTCCGTTGAGTACGGAGTGATACACGGCGCGAATTTTTTCCGCGGCCTTGGGCCAAGAGTACTTGCGCACCTGCTCATGCCCGCGCGCGATCAACTGCTCGCGCAATTCTTCATCGGTGAGGATTTGGCGGATGCCGCGGGCGATATCGAAAACGTTTTCGGGATTCACCAAGAGCGCAGCGTCGTCGAAGACTTCCGGCAGCGAAGAGATATTGGACGTGAGCACCGGCGTGCCGTGGGCCATGGCCTCCAGCGGCGGCAGACCAAAGCCTTCGTAGAGCGACGGAAAGAGAAACGCCCGCGCGCGCGAGTAGAACACGCGCAGCACGGGCAGCGGGACGAAGCCCAGAAAGCGCACGTCTTCGCGGACACGCGTGCGCACCACCGCGCGCCGCAGGTCGGGATGTTTCGCCAGTTCGTCGCCGATCACCAGCAGCTTGAGATTCGCGAACTCCCGATGTTCGCGCAATTCCGCCTTGGCCACGGCGAAGGCTTCGATCAGCCGCGGTAAATTTTTCAGCGGCTTGATGTTTCCGGCGTAGAGCACGAAGGGATAGCTAACCGCGTGGCGCTCGAGGATGCGGTCGGCGTCTGCGGGCAGCGGATCGCGCGTGAAGCGGTCGTCCACGGCGTTGTAAATCACTTCGATGTGATCCTCGGGGATGTTGAAGGCGTGGGCGATTTCGCGTTTGGATGCCTGCGACACGGTGACAATGCGCCGGGCCTTGACGAAAAGCCGCCGCGCCAGATACAGGCGCAGCGCATGGCGCAGGCCGGTATATTTCGGCGCGACGAGAATTGTGGTCAGGTCGTGCACCGTCACAACCACCGGGCAGGGAATCACCGCCAGAGGCTGAAACCACGGCAGGTGCAGCACGTCCACTTTGCGCTGGCGCAGCCTGAGCGGCAGACGCAGCCGGCTAGCCGTGCTGCCGAGTTCCGGCGTGTCCGGAAGCAACTCAAAATTCGCCGGCAACTTGTCCAACTCGGCGAGATGCTTGGGCTGGCCGATGAGCAGATAGTTCGATTCGCGGTCCTGTTGCGCGAGCTGATTGACGACGTTGCGGATGTAGGTGCCGATGCCGAAGTCGCCTGCGCGCCGGATATCAATGGCGATGCGCATGTCCGTGGGCACATTGTAGCGCGGAAAAGATTGAAACGCAGATCAAGGCGGAACGCAGATGAATGCAGATGAATTCGAGATCGGAGGTCGGAAGCCGGAGACTCGTAATTCGATATTCGATACTCGAAATTAAAACAAGAGCACTAACAAGTCGCTAAAAAATCGGAAATTTGTCATTCCGAGCTTCGGCGCCTTTTGCCGAAGCGAGGAATCTGCTTTGTTTTTCAGGAAAAGCAGATCCCTCGCTTCGCTCGGGATGACAACCAGTGCACTGTTTCAGCATCCTACTAAACTGCAGCCCGCATATCGAATTACGAATATCGGTTTGCGAATTGCCCTCACGCCTAGCCCCTCACCCCTTTTTCACTTTGCGGCGGCCGCGCGGCGGACGTACAGCGGGAAGCGCGCGGCCATCTGCGCGACCTCTCCGCGCACGCGGTCCTGTACGGAGGTATCGGCGACGTTGTTTAGCACCTCGGCGATCCAGCCGGCAATTTTCACCATCTCCGGCTCGCGCATGCCGCGCGTTGTGACGGCCGGGCTGCCGATGCGCACGCCGCCGGCCTTCATCGGCGGCAGCGGGTCAAACGGAATCGCGTTTTTGTTGATGGTGATGTTGGCGTGCTCGAGCGCTTTTTGCGCGTCGTTGCCGGTGATTCCGCGCGTGTGGACTTCCATCAGAAACAAATGATTATCCGTGCCGCCGCTCACGATGCGGAACCCTTTTTCCGCAAGCGCCGCCGCCAGCGCTTTGGCGTTGGCGATAATCTGCGCCTGATATTCATGGAAGTCCGGCTGCATGGCTTCCTTGAAGCAGACGGCCTTGGCGGCAATCATGTGCACCAGCGGGCCGCCTTGCGTGCCGGGAAAATTCAGCTTGTCAATTTCCTTGCCCCATTTTTCTTTGCACAAGATTAAGCCGCTGCGCGGGCCACGCAAAGTTTTGTGCGTCGTGGACGACACGATGTCCGCGTGCGGCACGGGGCTGGGATGCAGCCCGGCGGCGACGAGTCCGGCGATGTGCGCCATGTCCACGAAGAGCAGCGCTCCGACGGCGCGCGCGCTGGCCGCGAGGCGTTCGAAATCAATGATGCGCGAATAGGCGCTGGCCCCGACAACGACCATTTTCGGCTTGTGCTCGTGCGCGAGGCGGTTCAGTTCGTCGTAATCAATGGTTTCCGTTTCTTTGGTGACGCCGTAAGGCACGAACTTGTACATGCGTCCGCTGAAATTGAGCGGATGGCCATGTGTCAAATGGCCGCCGTGCGCGAGGTTCATGCCCAGCACCGTGTCGCCCGGCTGCAGCATGGACATGTACACGGTGACGTTGGCGCTCGTGCCGCTATGCGGCTGG
>DASYRO010000026.1:0-14047 GCA_036004385.1 Candidatus Acidiferrales bacterium | reverse complement strand
GCGGTGTCCCTGCCGGTCGAAATATTCCACGGCCTCGGAGCCAATCAGCCCGCTCGACCCCGTCACGAGAATGTTTTTCTCTCTCACATTCAACTCTTCAACATTCAACAAGTAACATTTTTACGTCGCCGCCGACACGGTCTGCGCAACTTCGCCCGGCGCTCCGAGGCTTCGAAATAGCTCGACATACCTGCGCGCCTGGTGCGCCGCGCTGAATTTGCGTTCGGCCGTTTCGCGGCAGCGCGCGCGCAATGCATCGCGCGGGGATTCCAGCGCAGCGGACAGCGCAGCCGCCAGCGCGGCGGGCGTCAAGTCGTCTGCCAGCCAGCCGGTTTCGCCGTGCGTGACGATATCCGCCATGCCTCCAGCGGCAAACGCGGCCACCGGCGTGCCGCAAGCCATGGCTTCCACGGCCACGTTGGGCAGATTCGTCACCGGCGCGGGGTACGCGACCACGTCCGCCGCGTTGTAGGCCAGCGCGCGGCGTTCTTCACCTTCAACGTATCCCAGCTTGTGCACGCGCACGCCATCCAGATTTGCGGCTGGTTCGCCCGAGCCCATGGCCAGCAGCGTCAGCGGCCGCGTGGACAAATTTTCCAGCGCGCCGGCGAGCAGATTCCCGCCCATGCGTCGCTCCGACAAAATCTGCGCCGCGACCAGCAGCACCGGCCCGCGCGCCTCCACGCCGAGCGCCGCGCGCGCCGCGCCGCGTTCCATCGGCCGGAAAGTTTCCAGCGGCAGGCCGTTGGCGATCACTTTCACGCGATGCCCGGCCCACATTCCCGCGCTGGCTTGCTGCGCCATCCAGTGCGACGGCGCCACCGCGGCGATCTCGCGATGCGCCGAAAAAAAGGTGCGGCGCTTCTCCCATGCATCCGCGATGTGTTCCGGCGCCAGCGCCGGATATTCGTGCGGCGTGGGACACGCAGCGTCGCAGCCGGTCAGAAATTTCGTGCACTCTCCGGAATAGATGCACCGCCCGGTGAAACTCCACATGTCGTGCAGCGTCCATACCACGGGGATACCTGCGGGAATCGCGCTGAGCATTTCGTGTCCCCAGCCTTGCCAACCGGCCACGTGCAGGTTGTGCACGTTGACCGCATCCGGCCGGACGCTCTCGATGATCGCTTGCAGTCCCGCGCGCATTTCGTTGCCGTCCATGCGGGCCGCCGCTTGCACCGGCAGAAGTCGCCGCGCCGCGCGTCGCGTCAGCGTCCGCGATTGCGCGAGCCGCTCCGTGCGCCAGGGATGCGGCCGGTTATCCGGCGTGGCCACCACGCGGACGACTTCGTGGCCTTCGCCGGCGAGCGCGGCTGCCAGCCAGCTCGCGGCAATGGCCGCGCCGCCCATCGTTTCCAAATCGCTAATCAGCAGGATGCGCATGCGTGCATCATCGCGCCGCAGGAAAAATCTTACTGGCGCTCCAGACAAACGTAGAGAGTGTGTCCTCGCAGCAACCGGTGGACGCGCGTCCAACGCAGCACTTCCGCGGCCAGCAACTTGAATCGTCCGCGAATGAGCACGCGCGGCACGCCTCCGGCGATCAGGCGCGCGCACTGCGCGTCCACGTAGTCCAGCGTGTGATATGCCGCCAGCGGTTCCAGCGCGAACCGCTTCAATTTCAGCGGAAACTGCCGCTGCAAGTTGGCAAAGGCCCGGACCGACCAGCGCGTCATGTGATGAGGAGGCATATCCAGCAAGTTGAACTGGAATTTAAGAAAGCCTTCGGCATTGGGCACGCCGAGGAGCACGCGCCCGCCGGGCTTGACCAGAGCGCACGCCGATTCGAGCACGCCACGCGGATCGGTGAGGTGCTCCAGGACTTGAAAGCTGCAAACCGCGTCGTACGCCGCCGGGCGCTGCCGGGCAAGCTCGCGCACGTCCAGCAGCTTCACGGGCAGGCCGCGCCGCTGCGATTCCTCCACGGCCCGCGCGTTAAGCTCCACTCCCTCCGCGTTCAGTCCCCGCTCGCCCCGCAAGCGAGCGACAAAATCGCCGAACCCGCAACCCACTTCGAGGATGCGGCTGGCGCCGTTCAAGTCTTCGAGGGCGGCGTCGTGCTCCCACTTGTGCGCCATGTAATACCAGTCGAAGACCTGCAACTTTTCGTAGAGCCGCGGCGAGCCGGCCAGCGTC
The DNA here is from genome assembly GCA_036004385.1 of Candidatus Acidiferrales bacterium. GTDB lineage: Bacteria > Acidobacteriota > Terriglobia > Acidiferrales > UBA7541 > JACQDE01. The sequence continues at coordinate 11,911 of DASYRO010000026.1, read as the reverse complement.
CGCGGAACATAGAACTGCAGCGCGCATTCCTGGCAGACCAGCAAGTCAATTCGCGGCACATCGCGCAACTCGTCGGTGATATCAATCTTGAAGAGCTGCTGCCAGCCCGTGACCAATTCTGCCGCCGCGACGCTTCGCGCCGTCGTGCTCCGCTCCGAAGCGCAGAGCGGGCACTGAATGGATTCAGCGGTGGCCGTCATTCGAAGAACCCCCGGGGTACGGCTTCTGGAACCATCGCGCGCTGTAATCCACTTCCACGAGTTTCACGTCGAGTTCGCGGCGTGCCAGGAAGTCATCCACCGCGCGCCGGCAGCCGGGCCAGTGGCCGTAGTCGTCGAAGGAAATGAATCCGCCGGGCACGACGGCGTCATAGAACGTATTCAGGCACAGCGTCACAGAGTCGTACCAATCCGCGTCAATATTCATGAGCGCGATGCGCGGGATATCGGCCTGCGGAAACGTCTCCTGAAACCATCCGGCGGAAATGCGCACGCGCCGCTGGTTGGCGCCCACGAGCCGCAGCACGCGCCGCACCGCGCGCGGATCGCCGACCACTTTTCCGACCCAGTCCCACGCCTCTTTGCTGTCTTTCTCCGTCGGCGTGGGCATCCCCTGAAAGGAATCAAAGAGCCATAGGGTCCGCCCACGCGGAGAATGCGTGCAACTCTGCGCCAGAATCGCGGCGGTGCCGCCGTTGCATACGCCGCATTCCACGACGTCTCCCGGCAGGTTTTCCGTTTCGATGCGCTGCGCCAGTTCGTACAGGCTCCACATGCGCGCCGTGCCCACCATGGTGTAGGGCGCGGCGAGGCGGCACGCCACGCGGCGGCGCAAGCGGTGCGGCAGCAGTGACAAATAATTCATCTCCGGAAACCTGACCTCATGGCTGCAGGCCGAGCGCCGCGGCCACTCGCTCCGCGTAACGCGCGATGGTGAACTTTTCCTCAAACCGCTGCCGGCCTTTGTCGGCCAGGGCCTTGCAGCGCTGCGGGTCGTCCGCCAACTCGCGAATAGCCTGCGCCAGCGCCGCCGCATCATTTTCCGGCACGACCACGCCGCATCCGCCGAGCACTTCCGGAATCGCGCCTGACGACGACCCGATGACGGGCACGCCGCAGGCCATCGCTTCGGCCATCACCGAGCCAAACTGCTCGGTCCACTGCGGCGTGCTCACCGACGGCAGCACCAGCACATCCAGCGAGCGATAGAACGCCCACAGGTTTTCTTTTTCGAGCACGCCGAGGACGCGCGCCCGCCCGCGCAGGTCCCCTGCGGCGCACGCCGCGCGCAGATCCTCCTCTTCTTCACCGCCACCGGCCAGCAGGACCTGAAACTCGCCCGGCAACCGATGCATCGCCTCCAGCAAAACCCGCCAGCCCTTGGCCGCGGTGATGCGTCCGGCGAAACCAACGAAAATCTGGCCGGGCTCTTTGACCGGCAGGAACGGCGCGCGTCCGTTGAGACTGGGCGGAGTGAGGTGCGGCAGCCACGCGACCTGCGACGGCACGCTCGCCGGCAATCCGAACCGGCGCACGCCTTCCAGCGAAAGGCTGGCCGACGCAAGCACCCCGTCCAGCCGCCGCCACAACAGCCCGCGCTTGAAAACGGCGTAACGCCCGCCGAGGCTCGCGCTCACCGGCCAGCAGTTCTCGACCACGGCGGCCACGATGCGCGGGCGGCGCCGGAAATAAAACCAGCGCAGCATGCGCGTCAGGAAAAAATTATTCGGCTCTTCGTGCACCCAGAGAAAATCCGGATCCAGCGCGGAAATTTTTTCTCGGAGCAGCTGCGCCGCTGCGTCTGCGCGGAGAGACTTCGGCAGAACAGTGACGTTCGCCGCCGGTGCATCAAGCCCTGCGGATTGCGGCGACAAAAAACCCGCGGGCGCGTACACGCGCGGGACTTCCGCCGCTTCGTGGGTGATGACGCTGCCGTCGAGCCCGTGGCGTTCGCACACCAACTCGTACACGCGGTACAGCGGCCGGTAGAACGCGTACTGCGAATAGAAAAGAAGTTTTGCCTTGCGCGCCATTCGCTATTTTCCGGAGCGCTCGCTCATTTTGTCAGTCATCTCGCGCTCGGCCATTGTGGATGCAGTTTTCATGGGTTGATTTCGGCGCTCGCCGCGCCTTTCGCCGGAGGGAATGGAACCTTACTCGCCGCCTCCGTTCATGCTCCATTTTCCTTTCACCAGCATGGGCGCCCAGGTGGTCAGGTTGACGTCGCCGGTGCCGTAAAAATCTCCGCCCACCACGGCGAACGGCACATACACGCGCGGCCAGTCTGCTTCAATGCCCGTTAACTGGTCGCCGTTGAGCATGGCGCGGCACATCACCAGATAATTTCCCGGCGCCAGCGCCAGCTCCGGCACCAGGCACTTGAACACGCCCTGCGGCGGCACGTTTTCAAAATAGATTTCAGAAAAATGGCTGTAGTAGTGGAAGAGCGCTACTTCGTGGTCCGTGTGCACGCTGAAGCTGAATGAGACGCGGTCGCGCGCTGCGCAGCCGTGATTTTCGAATCCGAATGCAAAGACCGCAGGCTCGCCGCTGCGCGCCACTTCCAGCGGCTGCCCGTCGGGAGATTCCAGGCGGAACGACGTCACGCGCACTTTGCCGTTGCCGGAGCGCTGGCAATCAGCGAACGGATTTTCCTGTTGCCGGTACTGCTCCGCAAGATAACCGGAAACCACCGCGCGCGGATCTCCCGAGCGCACGATGCGCCCGCCGTCAATCTGGTGAGCCTCCTGGCACAGAGATTCGACTGCGCTCATGTTGTGGCTGACGAACACGACGGTGCGGCCCGCGCGGGTCACTTCGCTCATCTTGCCCAGGCATTTTTTTTGGAATGCGGCATCGCCCACGGCGAGCACTTCGTCCACCAGCAGGATTTCCGGTTCGAGGTGCGCGGCCACGGAAAACGCCAGGCGCACGTACATCCCGCTGGAATAATGCTTCACCGCCGTGTCCAGGAATTTTTCGACCTCGGCGAAGGCCACAATCTCGTCGAACTTGCGGTCAATTTCTGTTTTCTTCATGCCCAGGATGGCGCCGTTCAGATAAATATTTTCGCGGCCGGTCAGCTCGGGATGAAATCCGGTGCCCACTTCCAGCAGGCTGCCCACGCGTCCGTGAATTTCCGCGCGGCCCTCGGTGGGCTTGGTAATGCGCGACAGGATTTTCAGCAGCGTCGTTTTTCCCGCGCCGTTGCGCCCGATGAGTCCCACCGCTTCGCCATGCTTGATTTCCAGCGACACGCCGTCCAGCGCCCAGATGTACTCACCGTTGGAAGGTTGGAAGGTTGGCAGGTTGGAACGTTCCTGCGCTTTCGCATCGGAGCCTTCCGTTTTTTCAACCTTCGAACCTTCCAACTTTTCAACTTTCAAACGATTTGCTTCGCTTGCCGCATCCGCCCTACGCCCGCCATTTTCTTGCGCGCGCACCGCTCGTTGTAAACGCCGGAATGGCGCCTTTATCGCGTTAGCAAGGACGTCGCGCAACGCGACATACTGGTACCGCTCCCGCGCGCCCAGCTTGTAGCGCTTGCGGAGGTTTTCGATACGAATCGCTGTGTCGCTCATCGGTTGATCGTATGAAGGTGTGAAGGTTTGAATGTGCGAAGGCCACTCGCCGTGATTAGCATATGCTTTCCTGTGGTTGTCCGACTGCTCGTGCCCGAGCAACGGTGCGTCGTGGATTTGCCCTCAGGTAAGCCATGAATCTGCTGATCTGACCGCTACATTTCTCGCATTCGGCGCGCAGCTTAATGGCTTGCGGCCGGCTGATGTATTTCGCGTCGTGCGCGACATAAACCTGTGCGCGGAGCTCTCCCGCGGAACCTTTGGCACGGCCGAGGAATTCCAAGAACAACCCTTCCGTCCGGCTTTCAAATCCTTCCGCAATATTGGACATGACGGATATGGCCGCCCTCCGCATCTGGTCTCGCAATGCGTAATCGCGCGAGAATTCACCCTGGCTGGAGAGTTGATACACTTGTTGTGTCAGGTCTCGTGCGGTCTGCCACGCTTCCAATTCCTCAAACCGTCTTGCCACGCTCACAGCGATCACCTCGACTTATTGGATTTCTTCCTGCAGCAACCTGGGTCCTTCCTGTCTCAAACATTCACACGTCCAAATACTCACGCGCGCACACTTTCACACAACTCCACGCTCAACGCTTCCAGACCTTCGTACCTTCACACATTCACACTTTCACACGACGTCGGCCACAGTTCCTTCCATCTTCCGGAAGTAAACCAATCCCCCCACCAGCAACACCAGGACCACTGCAGCGGAAACGAAAATCAGCGCGCCAGGGGCTTGGCCTTGCCCGGTGATCGCCCAGCGGAATCCTTCAATCACTCCGGCCATGGGATTGAGTGCATAAAGCCAGCGCCAGCGCTCCGGCACGAGTGTCGAGGGATAGGCCACGGGCGAGGCAAACATCCAGAACTGCACGGCGAACGGCATCACGTAGCGAACGTCGCGGTACATCGCGTTCAAGGCGGAAAGCCACAGCCCCGCGGCCAGCGCGGTCAAGATGGCCAGCAGGAGAAACGCGGGCAGCAGCAGCGTCGCCGCGGTCGGCACGATGCCGTAGTAGAACGCCATGGCAATCAGCATCACGAAGGCGATGGCGAAATCCACCAGCCCGGAAATCACCGCCGCGAGCGGCAACAGGATGCGCGGAAAATAAACTTTGGTGATGAGCCGCTGATTTTCCACGACGGCGTTGGTCGCGCCAAGCAGCGCGCCGGAGAAGTACGTCCACGGCAGCAGCGCGCAGTAAAAAAAGACGGGATAGGGCACGTCGGACGGAGGCAGCTTGGCCAGCACGCCAAAGAAAAGCGTGAAGATGACCATCGTCGCGAAGGGTTGCAGGATGGCCCAGCCGGCGCCGATGACGGTCTGCTTGTAGCGCACTTTGATGTCGCGCCACACGAAGAAGTAGAGCAGCTCGCGGTAGGCCCACATCTCCGCGAAGTCCAGCTCCAGCCAGCCGCGCGGCGGCTGAATCACCACGCTGGGGAGCGGCTCACTTATGCTTTCGACTCGTGCTGTGCTTGTCGCGGCCATGGTCTTATTGAGTGATGGAGTGATTTGCGATTGAGTGATTGAAGATCGGCTCCGGCCGCGCCGCTCGTTTCCATTAGCGCCGGGGGGCCCGCCGTCTAAAACCGGAGGTCCTAAATCACTCAATCACCATTCACTCAATCACTCAATTCTTTCTCCGCGCTTCTACCCTTTCACATTTCCACGATTTCACCGAACCGGCACAACCTCATATCCTGCCAGCTCGACCGCCACCGCCTGGCGGATGGGCTCAACGGCGATGACTAATCGCGCATTGCCCTTGATGCGTTTCAGAATTCCTTCAATGCCAGCAAGCGCGCCGGAAATCACGCGCACGCGCTGCCCCACGCGCAAGTACTTGTGCTTTTCCATGTGGACGTCGCTTTCCACCACGCGGCGCAGTGCTTCGATTTGTTCATCGGGCACCGGGGCGTCGCGTTCACCGAAACCGACGATGCGAATCACGCCCGGCGTGGTCAGCACGGCCTGCCGCCGCGGCGAACTGCGCGCAAACTGCGCGAAGACGTAGCCGGAGAACAACGGCACCTCGACTTTTTTGTAACGGTCCTTCCAGCGATGCACTTCTTCGCGCAGCGGAAGGAACGCTTCAATTTGTTTTTGGAAAAGTTGCCGGGCTACAAGCTTTTCATGCCGCGAACGGATGTGCAGTGCGTACCACCGGGGCAGGGAATCGCCATTGTGCTCGCGGATTTCGTGCGCCCCGTTCTTGAGTTTCGTTTTCAATCCCCAATCGCCAGCCGTCGAGCTGTGATCTTACACATAGCTCCGCCCTTTCACTCACAGGTAGAAAAGTCTGCAAGTGACTGATACGAATCAGCTTAAATCTCATCCCAGCTGCGGCGCACGAGCACCGCAGCAAGGACGGTAAAATTGGCGGCGTTGGCAGGCACATGAAAGTTGAAATCCAGCCAGCCGTGAATCATCAGACCCAGACATCCGGTCATAATTCCGATCAAAATCGCACCCGTGGCCGTGCCGTTGGTCTCCTTCAAATTGCGCCACGCTTGCAGGCCGCCGGCATATAGTACGCACAGACCCAGCGCCGCGCCCACTACGCCGGTTTCGGCCAGGAATTGCAGCCAATCATTGTGCGCGTGCGACCAGACTTTATCCGTGGCGAACGGACGCACCGCGGGAAATAGTGTTTGAAACGTGTCCAGCCCCGAACCGATCGCCCAGTGCTGCTTGAACAAGACCCACGAACCTTGCCACGCGCCGATCCGATGGATGGAAGCTTCTTCCTGGAACCGGCTGTTGGGATGCAGGCTCTGTTTGTAGCGCTCGAGCAGGTTTCCCCGGTCCAACGCCAGGACCGCGCCGCCGACTAGCACCAGCGCTATGGCCACGCCCGCAAGAGCCTTGCGTCCGCCGTGCAGCGCGGAGGCCGCCAGCGTGAGCACCGCAATCTCCGCGAGGAGAGCAATCGCTCCGCCGCGCGAGCCGGAGAGGAGCACCGAGCTGCCCATCACCAGCGCCAACGCGCACCAGAACCACCGCTTGCCCATGGTGTTCTCCGGACGGAGTGCGAGTCCGATAGCCAGCGGGGTCCACAATTCCATCAGCCCGGCGTAATGATTGCGGTTCACGTAAGGCCCAAAGACCCATCCGCCATATGCGGGTTCGATCAGCCAGTAGATTTTCCCATTCGCCGTCAGATACTGCAGGATGGCCAGCAGCGCCACTAGGAACCCGGCGAAGGCCAGCACCTGCGCGAGGCGCTTCAGCCGCCGCGGCGTATCAAAACATTCGGCGGCTACTACAGCCAGCGCAGCATAGCCGACCCAGCGTAACCACTCGAGCTGAGTCGCATACGGAGCGACACTGATCCCCGCAGCCCAATGCGCCGCGGCGAACGCCAGCAGCAACGCCGCGGGCACCGCCGCGAGCGGCAAATTCAGCGCGAGCTCCTCTTTGCGCACCGCTTCGAAAACCCAGACGAGCAGCAGCAGCCACGCCGCGGCAATCAGCACCACGCTGGCTATTGTCGTGGTCGCGCCGAAGGCCAGCGGGGCGGCCACCAGCACGGAAAGCACTGCGGCTCGGAGGAAAATCTTAACCGCGGAGCGCGCCACCGCGTGGCTGCGCTCGCGAACCATTGCCGCGCCGTTGATGACCACACTCATCGAGGCGCTCCCCCGCGGCCGGGCCCCGACAACTTCCATTCCAGCGGCGCCACGCAAACCTGGCCGCTGGCCGGTGGCTCGTTCGGCAACGGTGCCGGACGCACAAGCGATAAGCGAACGAGTTTTGTTTCCGGTCCGGTTTCGAATTGCAGCGAAACATCTCTCCACGGATTCGTGCCCAGCAATGGCTCGGTGCCCGGCGTTACGTCGCGTCCGGGCGCTAGCTCCTGAATCTGCAGCCATACGCCCGTGCTGGAAATCAATTTCTCCGTGCGCATGGCCCCGCGCAATTCGTAGCGGTAACTCGGCTGCACTGCAACGTAGTGATAGACGCCCGTATATGGTTCACGCGCGTCCTGAGAAAATTGTACGCACAACGATTGCTGTCCGCCGCGCGGGCCGCCTGTCTCCACCCACTCCAACGTTTCCGCATTCGGCTGTACGCGCCAGTCGAAGCCGAAATTCAAAAGCGGATAATGAAAATCCGCGTTATAGAGAGGCTCGTTGAGCGATTCCGGCGCTACCGGAATCCAGCCGCTGCGAACTGCATCGGACCACGCGCGCTGTGCCAGCTCCGCCTGCCCCTGGTTCAGCATCCAGTCCACGAACATGCGCACATGACCTTCGGGAATCTGGCTGTGAAGTTCGCGCTCCAGCTGCCAGAATTTCGCCGCAGTGTCGACGCGCTCTTCGCGGCGAAGGATTTCCAGCACGTTTCCGTAAGCATCCAGGTCGCGCGGCACGATTGTATCGAGCAGCGCGCTCCCCGACGTCACACGCAGCAACAGCGGTACCGCGCGCGCCGTGTATTCCGGCGCCATTGCCAGCAGTTCACCGGCTAGAGTGATGGCGCGAGCATTTTGTTCGCGCCGCAGCCAATAGTTTACTTCGTGCCAGAGGATCGCTGGGGTGCGCGGTTCGACCCGGCGCGCGCGTTCGATGGCGCGAGCAGCGCCGTCCGTGTCGCCGAAAATTTCCAGCGCGAGCGCGACGTCTACTAAATATCGTCCGGCATGCGGGTCGAGCGTAGCCGCGCGTTCGAGTTCCGCTTTCGCTCGATTGGCATCGCTTACTGTCGAATAGAACAAGAGTCGGCCTAGATGATTATGCAATTCTCCATTTCTTGGCTGCAGGGAGATTGCCTTCTGGAGGGAATTTGGTGAGCCTTGCCGCGAATACGCATCGGCCCAGTAGTGAACCCACAAAGAGATGCCGAGGGGAACGCTGGCCCCGATGGCCAGCAGGATGGCGATCAATTTTCGAGGCAGTGTATCCAGCGCCAGTGCCATGGGTCCTGTTGGCTTGCTCCCGCCGTGCAGGCTGCTCGTAACGTGGCGGCCGCATCCCGCAGCTGTAGTTCCGCGGGTTCGCTATGCACCGATCTTCTTCTCTCCCCGCTTTGATTTTTCTTCGGGCTCGTGGCCGTAACCGTAACCCTCCAGCATGTGTCTGTAGTAATCTCCATAGTAATACGTGTAATAATATTGATAGTCCGCGGAGCGGATATCCACATTATTCAGCACGACGCCGAGCAGGCGCGCATTTACACTGGCCAGCAGTTTGTGCGCTTGGCGCAGAGATTCGCGTGTCGTGACGCCTCCGTGGATCACCAGCATCACGCCGTCGGCATGGGCCGCTAGGATCATGCTGTCTGCCACTGTGATGGCCGGTGGCGAATCCATGACGATGAAATCAAATTGCCGACGCAATTCCGTGAACAGTCCAACCATGGGCTCGCTAGAAAGCAACTCAGCCGGGTTAGGCGGCGTGGGTCCGGACGAAATGACAAATAAGTTCGGGATGTGCGTCACGGCGCGCGGCAAATCGTCAATGCCAACGACTCCGGCGAGGTACGAGCTCAGCCCCACGTCGTTGGACATGCCGAACGAGCGGTGCACGCGCGGTCGCCGCAAGTCGGAATCGATAAGCACAACACGGTCGCCGCGTTGTGCGAGCGTGATGGACAGATTGAGCGCTGTCGTAGTTTTACCTTCGCGTGGTTGTCCGCTGGTGATTAGAATTGTTTGCGGCGGATGCTTCGACGTGGAGAGCAAGATCGAAGTTCGCAGCGCGCGGTAGGCTTCGCTCACCACGGAGTGCGGCTGCGAGAGCGTGGCCAGTTCGTGCGCCTGCGGTTTCACGGTGGAGGTCGCCGTGGGCAACGCGCGGGAATACGCGTGTGTACTACTGATGCTGGCCACTGCGGGGATCACGCCGAGCGCCGGCAGCCCGATGAGCTGTTCTACTTCTTCGGGAATTTTCACTGAGTTGTCGAGGTATTCGTTGAAGAGCGCGAGCACGCCGCCGAGGATTACGCCCACCACCAGGCTGAGCGCGATGTTTAGCACCTTGTTCGGACGCACCGGCGCGAGCGGCGGCCGCGCGCGGTCCACGAAGTGAATATTGTTCGAACGCATGCCTGCGCTGACGCCAGCTTCTTTCATGCGGTTCAGCAGTCCGTCGTAAAGCTGTTGATTCGTTTCGTACTCGCGCTTCAGCAAGCTGTGCTGCACGAGTTTTTCATTCATGATGTTGGCTTCGGCCTTTTGCGCATCGACGGCCTGCCGCAGGAGTTGTTCGCGTTTCAACGCGGCCTGGTATTCGCTTTCGATGCGGTTGGCGATCTGTTGCTTTTCGTGTTCGATTTGCGTTTTCGCGTCGGCGACCTGCGTTTCCAGCCGCTGCACCTTCGGATATTTCGGGCCATACGTGGTGCGCACTTCCGCCAAGTCGTCGTTCAATTTTTGCAGACGCGTTTGCAGTTCCTGCGTGTACGCGTTGCCGGCCACCTGCGGCAGATCTTCCAGGCGGCGCGATTTGATCATTTGGAATTGCGATTCTTTGGCGATGCGTTCGCCTTGCGCGACAGTCAATTCCTGGTTCAACTGCCCCAGCTTCTGCACGGTGACGTTTTGTCCTTCGCTCAACGCATAAATTTGGTTTTCGCGTTCGTAGCTCACCAGGGCCTCGTGCGATTTTTCCATTTTGCTTTTCAACTCGGTGAGCTGTCCGCTCATCCACTGCTGCGCTTGCAGCGTGGACTCGTATTTTTTGCGGAAGTTGGCTTCGATGTACAGCGACGCGAGCTCGTTGGGCACGTCCGCGCAGATTTTCGGGTCGGCGCTTTCAAAGCGCACTTCAATCAGCCGGCTGGTGCGGATCAGTTGCACGTTCAGCCGTCCGTGGAACATTCCGATCAGCGCGACTTCTTCCGCAGGAGAAAACGGCGCGTTGTACCCGGCGCCCTTGGGCCGCACGGAGAATTCCGGTTTCTCGTAGAGCCGCAGCGAGCGGATGGTCTGCATGGCCAGCTCATCGCTTTGCAGGATGCGCACCTGCGTCTGCAAAAATTCTTCATCGCCCGGCAGCATAGAGAAGAGCGCTGCCAAGCTGGAGAGGTCCGGCGCTTCGCCTGCGATTTCCAGCCGCGCCGACGACGCATAGATGGGCTGCATCTGGTAGGAGACCACCGTCACCACGGTGACCATCACCGCCAGCACCGTCAGGATGATCCAGCGATGCTTGCGCAGTATGCGCAGGTATTCGCGCAGCGGCAGCCCGGTGGAGACAGGGTCCGCCGGTCCCGAGGGCAGCGGACGCCACGAAAACGGCTCCGCCACCAGCGTCACAGGGGCCCGGCGTTCAATGGCGTTCTTCGGATCCATGGAGTCCTTGGCAACCGTCTAAAGGTTGAAACTTTGGAATGTTTGAAGGTTTACTTCCCGTCGCCCATCCTGCCCTCTTAACTTTCTAACCTTCAAACCTTCGAACGTGTCAACTTGCCTTCAACTGACAGACAGCAACACCCGAGCGCGTAGTTCCCGGCGCTTCCGGACGAGCACACCCGCGACACTTGTCGCGAGTGCAAAATTGTAGGGGCGCGTCTTTAGACCGCCCTCTTGTCCCTGTTCTTGTTTCAAGTTCCCCGAGAGAAGCTTTCAGTTCCGGCTTGTCCCGTTCCAGATGAACAGTGGCCCTAACCTTCCAACGTTTCAACCTGCCAACTTGCAAACGTTCCTTGGTTATCGAAATTCGGAACGGAACCGCCGCAGATGCTTCAAGATAACCCCGCTTCGCAGTGTAGGCGCGCGCTTGCAGAGTGTCAAGGATAAGGGGGCGAAAAAGGTACGTCTGCGGAAGTAGCGCCGGCACCTGTGGTGAGCATCGCCGAACCATCTTGCTTGCCCAGAGCAAAGCGAAGGGCCGGCTCTTTGGATCTGCAGCGATGGGCAGCAGACTCGACCAAACTCGTAACGTCGCGGGGGGCCCACCCGCTGCCAGCGGAAGAAGGTTTTTTGAAGGTGCCCACCCTTCATTGGCATCACCTGCACATCGAGGATTCCGGATCCCACCCTTATGAACCCGAGGGTGGGCCACCACCCCAAAGATCAAAATCGTAAACTCGCAGACCTGCTTCACTCTCTGCGAACTGCCGCAGTGGTATGCTCCGGTCGTGCGTTGTCGTCAAGGATCAGGGTGGGCCACCCGCCGGTGCCGTCAAGGATGCGGTCAATACGGCAAAGGGTGCCGTGGCTGCTGTAAACCCGCCGCCCCCGCCCCCGCCCCCGAATCCACCGTCTCCTCCGCCTTGCGCCTCTAATAAGCAGAAGCCATGCTGAAAAGAAGCCGTGTTGCAAGCTACGTGTCTTTGCGCGATAGTTGCACTTAATTGTAGAGATTGCTATTCGGAAAGGT
>DASYRO010000025.1:0-4305 GCA_036004385.1 Candidatus Acidiferrales bacterium | reverse complement strand
GGGCAACAAGATTGTCGTGGACCTACTGGAACAGTGCGCCACGAGCGGCGACCTGCACCACGCGCTCGAAGCCGGCAGCGTCGCGCGCGAAGACGTGTACGCCGAACTCGGCGAGATTGTCGCCGGCCGCAAGCCCGGCCGCACATCTCCGGCCGAGATTGCGATCTTCGATAGCACAGGTACTGCACTGCAGGACGTCGCCGCGGCGATTATGGTTTACGAGAAAGCCGTGGCCGCGGGCGCCGGCCTGCGCGTTAACCTCAGCTCCTAGCGGCTCTTCTCTTCGCTGGTTGCCGGCGGTTGGTCGCTCTTCTCCGCCGGCTTCGGCGCCGCCTCCTGGGGCTTTGAGACAATCTTCATGAAATACTCCGGCCGCGTGTGCTTCAAGTGCTCGGCGGAAGCTTTGCCGTTCCACCACGCTTTGTCCATGGGATAGACGTCCGGGTCAAAGATGGTCATGTAGAAGTGCCAGAGAAGGATGGAAAGCGACGCCAGAATAGCTTCGTAGTAATGCACTGCGGTGGCCGCATCGGCTACCCACTTGGGAAAATTCCGCAGCGTGAAATTGTCAAACCACAGCAGGAAGCCGGTGACGATCATCACGGCGGAGCCCCACACAAACGCGATATATTCCAGCTTCTCCGCGTAGCTGAACATTCCGAAGTGCGGGCGCTCGGCAGTGAGTCCCAGGTTGTAACGCACCATGCCCCACAGGTCGGACACATCTTTAATCTCGGGCTTCAGCCGGCGCAGGATGACGCGGTCGCGCCGCCGCGCGATGAGATGAACCAGGTGATACACGATGGAAGCGATGAGCACGACCGCGGCCACGCGATGTGTTGTCGCGCGGAAACGCATCCGGCCTTCCCACTGCACGATGGGCGCGGCCCACCACGATTCCGGAAACTTCAGCGCGAAGCCGGTGAGCACCAGAACCGGCAAACTCAGCGCTGTCAGCCAGTGCGCGATGCGGAAGTGCAGGTTCATGCGCGGCACTTCCTCGCCGGTGCGGATGCGCGGGCCGCCGCGCGCCAGCTTGGCGAAAAAATCCAGTCCGTTGTGCAGCAGCATGAAGCCGATGGTCAGCGGGATCAGCCACAGATAGGCCACGCGAATGAATGCCACGACGGGATGCTCGGCGGCCGTTTCCGGCAGCACGTGTACGCGGCCGATAGTGAAGCGTTCACCGGCGCCCTTGTGACACGCGCCGCAGGTGGCGCCGAGATTTGTCGGATTGATTGTGGAGCGTGGATCGCTCGACGGCAAAATATTGTGCACACCGTGGCAGGAAGCGCAGTTGGCAACGGTCTGCGAACCGGCGCGGCTGGCCAGGCCGTGGAAGCTATCCTGGAAGGCGGGCACTTTGTCGAGCGGCAAGTTATATCGAGCGGCCAGGCGTTCATCGGCATGGCAGCGGCCGCAGGTCACGCTGGAAACGCGCGCGGGATTGACCAGCGATTGCGGCTCGCTCGGCGCGAGGATGGTGTGCTCCCCGTGACAATCCGTGCACACCGGTGCGCCCGGCACGCCGCGCGCCGAAGCCTCTCCGTGTACGCTGTGCAGATAGGCGCTCTTGATTTCCGTGTGACACGCGCCGCACGTCGCCGGCACATTCCAATGATTAATCTTCGCGCGCGCGTCACGTCCCTGAAAAATCGCGTGGCTGCTGTGGCAGTCGGAACAGGAGGGAGCGTTTTCGTTGCCGCTTTCCACGGCGCGTCCATGGACACTGCGCTTGTAGGCCTCCACGGGATGAGCGAAGTCAATTTTGTGCCGCTGGAGAAATTCCGGATTCGCATGGCAGGCGCCGCACGTTTCCGGAAGATTTCTCTTGGAGACCGGTGAAGCGGGATCGCTGCGCGGCACGATGCGATGCGCCGGGCCATGACAGGAGAGGCACACGGGTGCGTCGGAGCTTCCGTTCCGCTGCATGGTGGCGTGGACGCTCTGCTGATATTGGGTCACCTGCTCCGCGTGACATGTGGAACACTCGCCGGCGGGCACGCGCCCAGCCCGTTGGACTTCGTGCGCGCTGCCGTGACAACTTGCGCAGGCACCCGCGCCCAATAATCCATGAACGCTCTGCGGCACGCTCGCGGCGGGCTGTGTATGGCAGGAGGAGCATTGCGGCTTAGCGATGCTCTTGGGGTGAGGGTAATCCTTGATGTCCGAATGGCACGTCTGACACGCGAGACCGGCATGCTTGCTGGACTTCAGCTTCGCCGAGTCCACAAAGATGCTTTTCCCGGACTCCGCCTTCATCTCTTTTTCGCCGTGACAAGCCAGGCAGGCAGCATTCTGACCTTCCTGCCGCGGCACGGCTGAGGAGGAAGGCGGAAAGCTGAGCGTGAAGAAGAGCACGCTGATCAGTGCGAATCGCATCGTCGTTGGCCGGGCGCGGCGCGTGCGGCGACGGTTAGATGTCGCGGACGGTTACTTTAATCCAAGGTCTTTCAGGATTTTCGGGTTGGGGTCCTCCATGGTCAGAATGCTGTGACACGCGTCACATTCCTGCGTAATCGTGCGTCCGTTGGCGCTGGTGTGGCTGCCGTCGTGACAGCGGAAACATCCGAGGAAGTCCTGATGGCCGAGGTTGTTGGGATGCGTTCCCCAGGTGAGCCGCATGTCGGGAAAAACATTGCGGAGATAAATGCGCTTCACGCTATCTGCGGCGGCTTCCACCTGCGAGCGATGATCTTTGTACACATCCGGGTAGCTCGTTTTATAGAACTCGGTGATTGCGGCTTGGATGCGTTGCTCGGCGACTTCGCGGCTGGGATATTCGGCGCGCAGCACCTCGACCGCTTTTTTCTTGATGTACGGCAGAGTAGGGCTGATGCGGCCGTCGTACATGGCTTTATCCACGGCAGGTTCCGGCAGCTCAAAGGCGTGCGTGGGACGGTTGTGGCAGTCCATGCAGTCCATCTTGCGCTGCTCGCCCTTGGCCAGTTGGTCCGGAGTCGGCTTCACCTCGCTGGAAACGTATTCCACGGTCTTTCCACTGTCGTCAATGTAGCTCACGCGGGGAATCACCTGCCGGCGCCCGTCCGTGGAGGTGTAGGTGATGCGCTCGAAGACGTCCAGGTGGCGCCCATGGATGCCGGTGGCGCCCTGCCAGTTACGTCCTCCGATTTTCAACACCAGCACAGTGGTCAGCGGCGTGTTGGCCTCGTCGTCGGAATACTTTGTGCGCACGAGGAATTTATCGCCGGTAAATTTCTGCGGCCAGTGACACTGCTCGCAAGTTTCGCGCGCCGGGCGCAAGTGATGGACCGGCGAGGGAATCGGCCGCGAATAGGTCTTGAAGGTTACGGCGAACACCTGCCGCAGCCCGGAGAGCTTCGAGCGCACAAACCACGGCGCGCCGGGCCCGATGTGACATTGCACACAGGCGACGCGCTGGTGGGGCGAATTCTGGTACGCGCTATATTCCGGCGCCATGACCGTGTGGCACGTTTCCCCGCAGAATTGCACCGACTCCATATAGTGCACGCCGCGGTAAGACGCGGTGCCAAAAATGCTCACGTTGATAAAGGTCATTGCGGCAACCAGCCCGATGGCGCGCCGCAACGTGGGGTGGCCCAAGTCAATGCGCGGATAGACGTCCGGCAGCGTGCCGCTGGCGCGAAGCCTTCGGCGCCGCCACAACGCCCCCACGGGAATCAACACCAGCCCAATGACAAAAATTCCCGGCAGGATGAGAAATATCAGAATACCCACATAGGGATTGACCGCGCCGCCGCCCAGAAGCTCAAAGAGCCAGAACCCGATCATGGTCAGCGCAGAGCTCGTGGTCAGCACGGCGCCGGTCAACGTGATCGCGTTGTGGCCCAGGTAGAAGGCGGGACGTAACCAGAGGGCAATCCGTTCGCGAAGTTCCATCGGTCTTACAACGGAGGACTTGCGCTTCCGTTCCTTTCGCGGGCGGCGGCGTTTTGAAAACAGGTCAGTCTACAACGGCTCAGGAGCGTCCGGCTTGTTCTTTCGTAGCGGGACGTTCCAGATTGCGAATCAACAACCACAAGCAAAGCACGACGAACACAATCACGATCAACGAAGCGGCCAGACCTTTCCGCCGGAAGGCGTACTCGGCCAGCGCCTGCGCGCCATCCTGGCTCGCTTGTTTGGCGAGCTTGTCGCCCGCTTTGACGGTCTCGTCCACGCGCGCGGCATCCATGGTGTGCAGGTCCACGCGGGCCTTGATGAGCTTTTCACGCGCAGTCGAAAGAGTCACGCGCGCCTCACTAATCTCCATGCCCTTGCGCTCGGCGGAGTCCAATACCGCACCGGCGTCATCGAGCGTTT
>DASYRO010000024.1:0-3907 GCA_036004385.1 Candidatus Acidiferrales bacterium | reverse complement strand
CGAAGCGCAGCAGCACGGAGGGGCGCGTGCGCTTATCGTGAGGATCGGTGGAGCGGCAGACGCGGCACTCGCAGCCGATGGTCGGAACGCCCATCGAGGTTCCGGATCCGAGCACGGTGAGCGAGAGGCGGGGCATGCGCGTCCTTCGCCTCGCTCAGGATGAACCGGGCTGCTTTTCGCGCCGCGCTTTGGCCACGGCTTGCGAGCGGTCGAGAAAAGTGAGCTGCAACTGGCCGAGCACTTCGGCGAGCAGACGGTCGTCGTCCGGCGCGAGATTGCCGCGGGTTTTTTCGTGCAGCGCTTCGAGCATGTCGATCAGCTCGCGCGCCGTTTCCAGATCGATAAACGCCTGGCCGGTGCGCGGGTCGGGAACGCCCAGGCAGACCACGGCGTTCTGCGCGAGGAAGTCCACGAGCTTTTGGAATGCGATAGACGCAGCGGGAGTCTCCGTGCCCACGGCGGCGGTCGCCTGTTGCGGTTTGCCCGTGGCGGCGGGTGCGGTCGGAGCGGAGGTCGCGCCAGGATTTTGCGGGCTTTTTGGGGCGGGCTCCGCCGGAGCGATGGGCGCAGATTTTTCCTGTTCGACGGCTTCCGGGCGTAATTCGCCCTCGGAGGTGAACATGCGGCGGTCAATGACCTTGAAGGTTTCCTCGTGCTTGCTCTGGCTCACCGGCGAGCGCTCCCCCAGAATATTTGCGCGACGCTTCAGTTTAGCACAGTGGCGGGTGATGTACGCCGCCCTTGAGGGCGGCAGGAAGATGCCGAAGAGTGCCGCAGCGCTACAAAAACAACAGTTCGCCTTGTAAAATAGCGCCGCGTTCCGTTAGATTACAGAGTGCTTCAGTGACCGGAAAGAGTCTGGTGGCAAGCCGCAGATCCAGAAAAGCAGCACAGAAGGCAGGTACACAATCGCGCGCGGCAGGGAGGAAACCATCGCGCGGCGGCGGGCGGTCTGCGCCCATTGATTTGTACTCGCGGGCGCGTGCGTTGAGCGCCGGGGAATGCTTTGAGGCGCTCGTCGCGCTGCAGGAGCGGCTGCTTGCGCCGGACGGCTGTCCGTGGGACCGCGAACAGACACACGAATCGCTGCGCACGTACCTTATCGAGGAAACCTACGAGGTACTGGAGGCGCTGGACGCGCGCGACGACCAGCGTCTGCCCGGCGAGCTGGGCGACCTGCTGCTGCAAATTGTCTTTCACGCGCAGCTCGCTCGCCAGGCCGGGCGCTTCGATATTCGTGACGTCATCGAGCGCATCCACACCAAAATGGTGCGGCGGCATCCGCACGTCTTCGGCGAAGTGAAGGCGGCGACGTCCAAGGCCGTGCTGAAAAATTGGGAGCAGTTGAAAGCGGAAGAGAGGGCAAAGACGGAGAAAAGCGGGGCGGGAACCGAAGGACAGGGATCCTTCGCTTCGCTCAGGATGACAACAGGTTCAGTGCTCGAAGGCGTGCCGCACACGCTGCCGGCGCTGCTGGAGGCGTACCAAATCACCCGGCGTGCCGCCAATATCGGTTTCGATTGGGACGACGTGGAAGGCATCCTCGAAAAATTGCGGGAAGAAACCGCCGAGCTGCGCGAACATCTTGGGCCGGCGCGCGATGCGCAGACGCAACAGCGCGTCGAAGAAGAGCTTGGCGATCTCCTGTTCGTAGCCGTCAACCTGGCGCGGTTTTTGAACGTGGATCCGGAAATCACGTTGAAGAAAGCGAACCGCAAATTCATTTCCCGTTTTCGCGCCATGGAGGAAGAAGCGGCGCGCCGCGGCGGGCGGCTGGCGGACGTGCCGCGGGAAGAAATGGAAGCGCTGTGGGAACGCGCCAAGAGGCCGGCATGAGCGCGCTCGTGCGGGAGACTTCGCCGGGCCGCGGTATTGAAGTCCGCCACTGCCACGAAATTGCCGACTTCGAGCGCTGCATGCAAATCGAGCGCGAAGTATGGGGCGGTGACGACCGCGACCTGGTTCCGGCGACCATCTTCGTCGTGTCCGACGAGACCGGCGGGCAGGTGCTGGGCGCGTACGACCACGACGCCAGCCTGCAGATGGTCGGGTTCACGCTGGCCATGGCCGGCCTGCACGGCGAGCAGCGCTACCTGCACTCGCACATGACCGCGGTGATTCCCGCTTACCAGAACCGCGGCATCGGGCGCATGCTCAAACTTTTTCAGCGGGACGACGCGCTGCGCCGCGGCATTCCGCTGGTGGAATGGACGTTTGACCCGCTGGAAATCCGCAACGCTTATTTCAATCTGGTGCGGTTGGGCGCCATCGCGCGGCGCTTTCTGCCCAACATTTATGGGATTACCTCCAGCCCGCTGCACGGAGGCAT
Organism: Candidatus Acidiferrales bacterium; assembly: GCA_036004385.1. Lineage (GTDB taxonomy): Bacteria > Acidobacteriota > Terriglobia > Acidiferrales > UBA7541 > JACQDE01. Next base: position 1,578 of record DASYRO010000024.1, on the reverse strand, counting down.
GCCCACGGACCGGCTGGTGGCGGAATGGTGGCTGGATAGTCCGCGCGTGAAAACAGCGGTGGAAACCGGCACGGTGCCGTCGCCGCCGGCGGAAGGCGAAGAGGTCCGCGTCGTCGTGCCGCGCGATATGCCGGAATGGAAAACGAAGGATCGCGCAAAAGCCATCGAGGCGCAGACACAAATCCGCGAAGAATTTCAGAAATGGTTGGATCGCGGCTACGGAGTAACCGGAATTGAAGTGAAGGAAGGCGCGGGAAGCTACCGTTTGCGGCCGGTGGCCAATCCGCAGGGGATGGAGCGATGAAAGTTCAGAGCGTGGGTCTGCGCGAGATCCGCATGACGCTGGTGGCGCCGTTCGAGACTAGCTTCGACCGCGTGCAGGAGCGCCGCATTTTTCTGATTGAGGCGAATGTGGACGGCGTCACCGGCTGGGGCGAGCCCACGGCGGGCGCGCATCCGTTTTACAGTCCCGAGACCATCGAGACGGCGTGGCATATCATCCGCGACTTCGCCTGGCCCATGTTGCGCGGCAAGGAGATTGCCTCCGCGGCGGACGTGTGGGACATGCTCGGCGCCATCCGTGGACACAACATGGCCAAGGCCGGGCTGGAAACGGCGATCTGGGACGCAGAAGCGAAACAAAAAAACGTGCCGCTCTGGAAATTGCTCGGCGGCACGCGCCAGGAATTGCCCTGCGGCGTATCCATCGGTATCAAGAAAGATTTGGACGAACTCGTGGCCACTGTCGACAAAGAGCTGGCCGCGGGCTACCAGCGCGTGAAAATCAAAATCAAGCCGGGCCGCGAAATCGCCGAATGCGAACGCCTGCGCGAGCGCTTTCCGCAAATCCGTCTGATGGTGGACGCCAACTCCGCCTACCGCCGCGAGGATTTTCCTCTATTGATGTCACTGGAACGCTTCTACCTGATGATGATCGAGCAGCCGCTGGAATGGGACGACATCTACTCGCACGCGGAATTGCAGAAGCAGTTGCAAACGCCGATCTGCCTCGACGAGTGCATCCACGCGCTGGCCCACGCGCGCGCAGCCATCGAGCTGGGCGCGTGCCGCATCATCAACATCAAGCTTTGCCGCGTGGGCGGCTTCACGGCGGCGCGGCGCATTCACGACCTCTGCCAGGAACACAGCGTGCCCGTGTGGTGCGGCGGCATGCTCGAATCGGGAATCGGACGCGCGCACAACATCGCTCTTTCCACACTGCCGAATTTCACCCTGCCCGGCGACGTCACCGCCAGCAAACGCTACTGGACGGAAGACATCATCGAGCCGGAAGTGACCGTTAGTCCGCAAGGCACCATCCGCCCGCCGTGCGGTCCGGGCATCGGCTTTGCTCCGCGCTGCGATTTGATCGAAAAGCTCACGGTGCGAAAAGAGGTCCTCTCCTGAGCACCGGCCCTGCGCCATCTCGCGAAGCCCTCCCGCAATTGCATCCCCATCCGCACCTGCCGCGGCCTCCCGCGGCGCTGCTCTACAGCTTGATTCTGACCACGGTGCTCATCTGGACGTTCAACTTCCTGGCGGCGAAATTTGCACTGCGCGAGATGAGTCCGTACACGC
>DASYRO010000023.1:0-7821 GCA_036004385.1 Candidatus Acidiferrales bacterium | reverse complement strand
CAAGCCGCTTTACAGTGCGGCTGAAGGCTTCGTTCATTATTTTCCGCCAAAGGGCGGCCCCGTCCAGTAAGGATACTTCAACTCGTAGTTCTGGTTGAGCAGATACGGACCCAGGTCGTCCACGAATGGGACTTGGACGTTCGAGAGAATGATCACTCCTACTCGTGCCTTGGGATCGAATCCAATGTAGCAGCGGTAGCCGCCCGTTGAGCCCCCGTGCCACACGATGGTACTCCCATGCTTTGTTTGAATACGCCACCCATAACCAACTTCGAATCCAGGTCCATCCGACGGCCGGCGGACAGACAGTTGATTCGCCAAGGCCTCGGCGAGCGGTGTCTTGATGAGACCTAGATTCGCGGCGAGGAACGTGAGCATGTCGTTCGCCGTCGAACGCAGAGCGCCGGCGCCAGATAGCGTGGGAATATCCCAGTTCGGTACCGGTGCCAAAGTGCGATCATGGCCCACGGCGAACCGTGGCCTCATTTCGGGCTTCAAGGTCATACCGGTGCTCGACATCCCCAACGGATCCGCGATGCGCGATTGGACGAGCGCCTCGTAGCTCATCCCTGCGCGTAAGGCGAGCACGTGTCCCAGCAATCCGTAAGCCAGGTTCGAGTATTCGTATTGCGAGCCGATGTCACGCGTAAGCTGGTATCCGGAGAGGAATTCGTAAAGCTGTTCAACCGTGTAGTCTGCGTAAGGATTCGAGTCGTCCTTGGGTTTGAAATTTGAAGGCATGCGGGGAAGACCGGAGCTATGAGTGGAAAGGTCCGCGAGGGTGATCTTGCGGCCATTCCGCTCCGGCATTTTCACGCCTTTCGGTAGGTACATCGAAACAGGATCGGTCAAGCGGACTTCGCCTCGGCGTGCCATGTCTGTGAGTAGGAGGGATGTGATCTCCTTGGTGATAGAACCGATATCGAAGACTGTATCGCCGTCCACGCGGCGACTGTTGTCCTTGGCGAGGCTCCCATATGCAATAATTCTGCGGCCGCTAGCGTCGACCACGCCCACGACCATGCCGATACCCAGGTCCTCTTTGGTGATACGATCCGCCAGGATTTGCCGAGTCTTCTCGTCTGAGGGACCTTGGGCGCGGCCGGCCGCGCAGGAGAACATCGCCAGTCCGATCAAAGCGAGTATTCGTCGAGTGAGCATGAACCCTCTGTAGCTGGGACATATCACGATTAAGCGCTGCGCTCAAGATTTCGTATCGCCCGTCTCAGGTGGTGTGTGCGGCGCGGAACGATGGCGGAGAGGGTGGGATTCGAACCCACGGTGGAGTTTCCCCCACACTCGCTTTCGAGGCGAGCTCTTTCAACCGCTCAGACACCTCTCCGCGGCGTGGAATCATTGTAGCGAGCCCGCCAGATTCCGACAAGCAATCGCAGGATTCGAACGCCCACAGATGCAAAGGGTCTGCGAGAAACACTGGGTTAAGGATGGCTCAGAAATAAGCAGCGGGCCTCGAAGAACTCTACGACTCAGCGTTCGACCGCAGGAGGAACGTCAGCCGGCGCAACTTTGTTCGGATATACTATGGCCTATCGATGCGACTTGCAGCCGGCACAAGACTTGGCCCCTATGAGGTGATCTCTGTCATCGGAGCCGGTGGCATGGGCGAAGTATATCGCGCCCGCGACACGCGACTGGACCGCATCGTCGCCCTAAAAATCCTGCCTCACAAGCTGGCTGATTCCGCGGAAGCGCGCCAGCGCTTTGAGCGCGAGGCCCGCGCCGTCTCCAGCCTGAATCACCCGCACATCTGCGCCCTCTACGATGTGGGCCAGCAGGACAACATCGATTTTCTGGTGATGGAATACCTGGAGGGTGAAACGCTTGCCGCGCGTATCGAAAGGGGCGCGCTGCCTCTCGATGAGCTGATTCGCTTTGCGGTACAGATCGCCGACGCGCTCGACCGCGCTCATCGCCAGGGTGTAGTCCATCGCGACTTGAAGCCCGGCAATATCATGCTGACCAAGTCGGGCACGAAGCTGCTTGATTTTGGCCTTGCCAAAGCTGCAGGGCTTTCGCCGATGACCAATCTCTCTTCTTCGCCAACGGAAAGCCGCCCACTCACTGCCGATGGCACGCTCATCGGTACGTTTCAATACATGGCACCGGAGCAACTCGAATCGCGGCCCGCGGACACACGCACGGATATTTTTGCCTTTGGACTCGTGATCTATGAGATGGCCGCTGGCCAGCGCGCTTTTGACGGCACGACGCAGGCCAGCCTGATCGCGGCCATTCTCAAGGATGAGCCGCGGCCCCTGGACCAGCTTGCACCCATGACGCCTCCAGCGCTGGAGCGCCTCGTCCGGACGTGCCTGGCCAAAGACCCTGCGGAGCGCTGGCGATCCGCACACGATTTAAAGATTCAACTGAAGTGGATAGCGGAACGCGCGACGGAAGTTTTAGCATTGACTTCCGCTGCACGGAGAACGCACACGCGTGAAAAAATTGCGTGGGGTGTGGCCTTGCTGCTGCTCGTGGCGGTTCTGTGGCTCGGGATGAGCGGAGTGCGCAGCAGTCCACAGCCGGCGGTGCCGATGCGTTCTTCGCTGATGCCGCCGCCTGGCTCCGCTTTCCTCCCGTATCAGTTCGCCATTTCCCCGGATGGACGTCGGCTGGCATTTGTCGGTGTCGGCGCGGACGGAAGGGAAACTCTGTGGGTGCGCGCGCTTTCCTCTTCCAGCGCACAGCAAATCAACGGCGCAGAGGAAGCGAATTATCCTTTCTGGGCGCCGGATAGCCGGAGAATCGGATTCTTTGCCAATGGCAAGCTGAAGATCGTGGACAGCGCGGGTGGAGGCATACACATTGTCTGCGAAGCTCGAAACGGCCGAGGCGGCACATGGAACCGCAGCGGCACTATCGTCTTCGCGCCTAATTTTGTCGGTCCGCTGTACCGCGTGCAGGACAGCGGTGGAGCGCCCGTACCGGTCACTCGAATCCGGCACCAGGAAAGCCCGCAGGCTCATCGCTGGCCGTATTTCCTTCCCGACGGCGTTCACTTCCTTTATTTCCAGGACTGGAGCAGTCCCAACGACGCCGAGGGTGACGGCATCTACGTGGCATCCCTCGATTCGCCCGAACCCAAGCTGATTTCCTCGGAACTGACGGGTACCGCAGCCTTCGCATCCGGCAACTTGCTCTATGTTCGCGACCGGTTTCTGATAGCGCAGCCCTTCGACTCCGATCGGCTGGAGACCAGAGGACCGCCCGTGCCCATTGGCGAGCAGGAAGTGGAGAAGGATCTCGCGTTTTCCAAATCGGGTTTCTCCGTTTCGGACAACGGCGTGCTGGTTTTTCAGTCCGCAGCCGATTCGCCAACTCGCTTTGTATGGTTCGATGCTGCCGGCAAGGAGCTCGGCCAGTTAAGCGAAATTGGCTATCGAGATCCTCGCATCTCTCCCGATGGACGGTTTCTCGCGGTCTCTGCGGATGACTACCGCAATGGCAAGCGCTCCATCCGCATCTACGACCTGAAGCGCGGCGTGAGCACGCGTATCGCGACGAGCGGAGAATTTCCAGCGTGGTCGCGCGATGGAAAGCAAGTCACCTATGTTGACGTCGCCGGCAACACTTACTCGATGGAACAGATCCCCTTCGACGGTTCCGGTTCTGCACAGACGTTGTTAAAGGGTGGAAAAATGATCCCGAACGATTGGACACCGGACGGACACCTGGTGTTCATGAGTTTCGGAAAAGGCGCAGCCGAAATCTCAATTTACTCCGCCAGCGACAAGCGAGCTTCGATTCAGGGCCCCGGCGCGGAAGCCCAATTTTCTCCGGACGGAAAGTGGCTGGCCACTCAAGGCATGCAAGGAGAAGTCATCGTCCAGCCCTTTCCCGGCCCAGGCGGAATAATTCAAATCTCCAATGCCGGAGGCGCCCAGCCGCGGTGGAGCCGCGATGGCCGGCAGATATTTTACATTGCGCCGGACAGAAAGCTCATGGCGGCAGCCTTCGACCCGCAGTACAAATCCGCCAGCGCGCCGCGGGCGCTTTTCCAGACGCGCATCGTGTCTCCCAGCTTCGTCTTGTTCCAGTACGATGTCGGGCCCGATGGCCGATTCCTTATCAATTCATTTTCTTCCAACTCTTCTGCTCCGCTCACTTTGCGCATCGGTTGGACGACACAACACAAACCTTAGCCTCCCGAGAAAAATGGGTTGTGAGTGCGTCCAGGTGATGAGTTAACGGCGTGCTTCGAAAAATCCGCGGAGCAGGGAAGCGCAATCGGCGGCGAGGACGCCGGAGGTAACTTCGACGCGATGGTTGAGCATGGGATGGTCAAGTACGCGCAGTTCGCCGCGCACAGCGCCGATTTTGGGATCATCGCAGCCGTAAACTAATCGCGCGACGCGCGCGTGTACCAAAGCGCCCGCGCACATGGCGCAGGGTTCGACCGTGACGTAGAGTGTTGCGCCGGTCAGGCGATAGTTGCCAACGGCTTTGGCCGCGGCGCGCAGCGCGACAATTTCTGCGTGCGCAGTGGGATCGCTATCGGCAATTGTACGGTTTGCAGCGCGCGCAACGATTTGCCCGTCGAGCAGCAAGACTGCGCCGATGGGAACTTCTCCGGATTGTGCAGCGCGGCGAGCTTCCTCAAGCGCGAGGCGCATGAACTGTTCGTCGCTGGCGTCCATGCGGCACAGAATAACACGCACGGACTCACGCCATGCAGTGTCCCGCCACGCGTTCCCAGCGTGTCCAAATGCCCGGCCGATGGCCATGCACTCAGCCAGTGGATACAATGCCAGCAGGAGGAACCGTCCATGCCGCGCATCCGTCCTCTGGAACACAGGGAGATTCCTTTTTCCGCGCGACCGTTCATGTCCATCTTGAAAAAAATGTTCGGCAAGGAATTGACGCCGTACCGCGTTATCGCGCGCCGGCCGAAAATCCTGTGGCTCGGAAGCCTGCTGGGAAAAGTGATCATCGGCGAAGTGGAGCCGCGCCTCCACGAGCTCGCGCAGCTCCGCGCGGCGCAGATGATTGGCTGCCCCTTTTGAATCGACATCGGGTCTGCCGTGAGCAGACAGAGCGGTATCAGCGAAGAGCAGATTCTTGCCGTGCCCGATTTCCGCACGAGCGAACTCTTCAGCCCGCGAGAGAAAGCCGTGCTGGAGTACGCGGAGGAAATGACGCGCACGCCTGTGGCCGTCTCTGATGAGCTTTTCGATCGCCTGCGCCAACATTTCAGCGACGATCAGCTAGTCGAGTTAACTGCAAGCATCGCCTTTGAGAACTATCGCGCGCGCTGTTACCACGCGCTGGATATCGGCAGCGACGGGCTCTTCGTCTGCGCGCTGCCGAAGCAGGGAAGCCAGGGTGCAGGTGCGTAAATAGGGCAGGAGACGCCAGCGCACGGGCTAACTTGACAATTCGTTCGCGGGCACGGAAACTAAACGTGTATGACGATAAAAAACATACTGCGCCGAATCTTCCTGGTGGACCTGCTGAAAGGGATGTGGGTCACCTTTTACTACCAGCATCCCAAAAACATTTATACGGAGCAGTATCCGCTGGAGCGGCCCATGGTGGCGGAACGTTACCGGGGCGCGCCGCGGCTGAATTCGAATCCGGAAACGGGTGAGACACTGTGCATCGCGTGCAACCTGTGCGCGCTGGCTTGTCCGGAAAACCTGATCGTGGTGGGCTGGGAGCGCGATGATGCCACGCGCCGCAAAGTTCTGACCTTTTTTACGTACGACACTTCGCGCTGCATGTTCTGCGGCATGTGCGAAGACGCATGCCCTACGGATTGCCTCGAACTGACGCAGGATTTCGAGATGGCTGCCTACTCGCGCGAAGGCGCCATCTGGGACCGTCATCGCCTGGAAGAAGGGCCCACGCCGGCGCGGTACACACGATAAGAAGCCCGAAATCCGAAGAGCGAAAAACGAAAATCGGAAAACATAATTCTCGGCGCCAATTTCTTAGCACCCCTTCTCAGTGACTCTTTGACTCTCCACAGCGCAGTGCGGTATAAACACGCCCCATGACGGGCTTCTTTTCAGGTCTGATGCATGGAACTTCGTAAGGATCCCATCACACGCAGCTGGGTGGTTGTGGGCCACCGCGAACAGGCCGCGGCGCCGGCCGACGTGTGCCCGCTGTGCCCGGCCAACATCCCGCAGGATAAGGCCCTGCTGCGCATCCCCGGCGACGGCAACGCGCAGGTGACGGTCATTCCCCATCTCGACCCGTTGTACCGCATCGAGGGAGACCTGGGCCGCAGCGCGGAGGGTCTCTACGACAAAATGCGCGCGGTGGGCGCGCACGAAATCATCGTCGAAACTCCGGATCACAACCGGAGGCTCTCCGTCCTCAGCGATGAGGAAATCGACCGTGTCTTCCAGGCTTATGCGGCACGCATCACCGATTTGAAAAAAGATCCGCGATTCAAATACGTCACCGTGTTCAAGAATTCCGGGCCGCTGGCCGGCGAAGACTGGCCCCATTCGCATTCGCAGCTCACGGCGACGACGTTTGTGCCGCGGCGCATCCTCTACGAACTGCGCTCCGCGCGGCAATTTTTTCAGGAAAAGGACCGCTGCGTTTTCTGCGACATTGTGCGGCAGGAAATGAAGCAGGGCGCGCGGGTGGTGGATTCACAGGGAGATTACGTGGCCTTCTGCCCGTACGCTTCGCGCGTGCCTTACGAGATCTGGCTGATGGCGCGCAAGCACAATCACCTGTTCGAATCGCCGCGGCCCGGCGCCAACCGCCGCGACCTGGCCACGCTAGTGGGACGAATCCTTCGGCGCTTGCAGAAAGTCTCCGATGCCTATCACATGGTCGTGCACACGGCGCCGAGTATCTTGCAGACGAAGGGCGAACTGAGCGACTACTGGCGCACCATCGCCGACGATTACCACTGGCACTTCGAAATCCTGCCGATTGTCGAGACACGCAGCAAGTCTTACAGCATCAAAGAAGTTTACTTCAACACGATGCTGCCGGAGCAGGCCGCCGACCGCCTGCGCCGCATCGACCCTGCGCCATGAACCCTCCTTCCAGCGCGAATTCCTGCCGCTCGCGCCAGCGTGGCGGCATCATTCTGAAACTCATCAAATGGATCGTTATTCTCGCAGTCCTTGCGACGCTGTATCTACTGCGCGCGCCGATCCTGCGCGCGGCCGGGGGCTTCTGGGTGGTCGAGGATTCGCCGGAAAAAGCCGACGCCATCATCATCCTGGGTGACGACAACTATCAGGCGGACCGGGCCACGCGCGCGGCAGAACTCTACCGCGCGGGCTGGGCGCCGCGGGTCGTCGCCAGTGGACGATTCTTGCGGCCGTACGCCAGCGTACCCGAGTTGATGCAGCATGACCTGTCAGAGCGCGGAGTGCCGGCGGGCGCCATTGTTCGCATGCCGAGTTTTGCGCGCAACACGCGTGAAGAAGCCGTAGTGTTGCGGCGACTTGCAGATCGACAACACTGGCGGCGAGTGCTGGTGGTGACCTCCAATTTCCATACGCGGCGCGCGCGGCACATTTTTGTCCGCGTGTTCCGCGATTCGGCGGACGTTCGCGTCATCGCGGCGCGCGATTCGGGATACGATCCGGCCGATTGGTGGCGCTCGCGCTCAGGAATAAAAGCTTTCTTTCTCGAATTGGGAGGCTATCCGGTGGCCATCTGGGAAACGCGCAGCGCGGAATCAGCGCAGCGCGGATTGCGTGAGTCGGTGGCCCTGCCCAACGTGCCGCAGCAGCCCACGACCGCAGCCCCGCCGGCCTCAGCGCCACGCTGAGCAAACGAATTTGCGAATGGAAATAATTCGCTCAGCGCCGGGTTTGTAGTATA
>DASYRO010000022.1:0-3748 GCA_036004385.1 Candidatus Acidiferrales bacterium | reverse complement strand
TCTCGTCTCGCGCCTGCGCGGGCGTCTGCGCGATGGCGTAGACTGTTTCGATGCGCTCATGGCTTGCTTTCCCGCCGGCACGGTGAGCGGCGCGCCCAAAGTCCGCGCGATGGAAATTATTGACGAGCTCGAGCCCACGCGCCGCGGCATCTACGCCGGCGCAGTGCTCTATCTGGATTTTTCAGGTAACCTGGATTCGTGCATCGCCATCCGCACGCTGGTGATGAAAGACGGCGTGGCCAGCGTGCAGGCCGGCGGCGGCATCGTCGCGGACTCCGTTCCTGCGCGCGAATATCAGGAAACGGTGAACAAAGCTGGTGCGCTACTGGCGGCTTTGGAAGCAACACAGAAAAGCGGACGTAGAGGAGGCAAACGGAGGTAGAGGAAGTAGAGAACGGGCCCGCTCGCCACTCGCCACTCATCACTCGCACCTATGATTCTGCTTCTCGACAACTACGACAGTTTCACCTACAACCTGGCGCAGTATCTCGGCCAGTTGGGGCAGACGCTGGAAGTGCGGCGCAACGATCAGATCACGCTCGACGAAATCGAAACGCTCGCGCCGGAACGCATCGTCATCTCTCCCGGCCCGGGAATTCCGCAGAACGCCGGCATCACCGTCGCGCTCATTCGCCGCTTCGCTGGCAAAATTCCCATTCTCGGCGTGTGTCTGGGACATCAGGCCATCGGCCACGCGTTTGGCGGACGCGTCGTCCGCGCGCCGCACCTGATGCACGGCAAGACCAGCGCAATCCGCCACGACGGCAAAACGATTTTTCACGACCTGCCGCAGCCCTTCACTGCCACGCGCTACCATTCGCTGATAGTGGAAAGAAAGAGCTTGCCGAAGGAATTGGAAATTTCCGCGGAGACTGCTGATCCTACCGCGCCGCGCGGGCAGCGCCTGATCATGGGCCTGCGCCACCGCAACCTAAACGTCGAAGGCGTGCAATTTCATCCCGAATCCGTTCTCACCGACGCCGGCATGCCCCTGCTGCGAAATTTTCTCGCGCTGTAGCCCGCGTCTTCAGACGCGGGGTTACTCTTGTCGCGTAAGGCCCCGCCTCTGAAGAGGCGGGCTACATGCGTAACGCCCCTACCACTTCAAATCCGCTAGGATCGCCCCGAAAATTTCCATCCCGCGCCAGAAGTTGCCTACCCGCAGATTTTCGTTTTCGCTGTGCTGGTTGTTATCGTGGTTGACGATGGGAACCCCGATAACCGGTAGCTGCATGTTTTCGAACAGGTACATCGGCGCGCTGCCGCCAAGCGTGGGCATCTTCACCACCGGCGCGCCGACGGCTTCTTCGACCACGCGCACCACTGCGCGCGACACGGGCAAATCCATGGACGTTCGCGCGGCCGGGTAGCCCTGATTGGACGTCACGCGCACAATGAACGGATATTTCTCGCGCTCTTCATTGGTCGGTTCTTTGCGCGTCACGTAGAAGCCCTGCTTGCGAATGTGCGCAATCACACGTTCGACCTGCTCGGCAGGATCAATATTTTTCACCAGACGAAGGTCCAGCGACGCTTCGGCTTTTGTCGGCACAATATTTTGCGACTGCGCGCCGACGTACGCGCTCTGGATGCCGCGAATATTGAGCGAAGGCATGTTGATCAGCTCGACGAGTTTCTTTCCGCCGCCTTCGGCCTTGGCAAAATGTAACTCGCGCATCAGGTCGGCGTCGTTTGCGGGCAATTCCGCGAGCGCCTGCTTTTCGCGGTCAGAAAGCGGCGCGACGTCGTCATAAAAGCCTTCGACCAGTACGCGCCCATCGGCATCTTTCATCGAGGCCAGCAGCCGCGCGAGATGAAATGCGGGATTCGGCGCCCAGTTGCCATAATGCCCGCTGTGCAGCGGCCGCGTGGGGCCATAAACGGTGATGTTCATGTCGGTCACGCCGCGGTTGCCGAAGAAAAGCAGCGGGCGGCCAGACTGATGCACCGGGCCGTCAATCGTGAGCAGCACGTCCCCGCGAAAGCGTTCTCTGTGTTCAGCGAGCACCTTCGGCAAATTGGGCGAGCCAGCTTCTTCCTCGCCATCCAGAATTAATTTCAGGTTTACGCCCAGCGGAATTTTTTTCGCGCGCAGTGCATCGAGCGCGGCCAGCAGCGCGACGATGGGCGATTTGTCGTCCGACGCGGAGCGCGCGTAGATGCGCCAATCATCCTGGTAAGGCGTGCCCTCGGCAGGAAAAGAAATCAGCGTGCCGCCGGCGTCGAGCGATTTCGTGCGCAGCGCGGGCTCCCAAGGCTTGGTGCCCGTCCAGCGGCTCGCGTCGGTGGGCTGGCCGTCGTAGTGCGCGTAGAAGATTACCGTGCGCGTGGCGCCGGGGGTCGGCAATTCCGCGTACACCGCAGGGCCGCGCCCAGCAATCGGCAAAAATTGCACACGAAATCCGCGCGCTTCGAGCATGGCCTTGAGTCTCTCCGCGTTGCGCAGAATGTTCGGCGTGTCCGAGGCATTGTTGGGAATGGAAAGAAACTCATTCAGTTCGCGAACGATGCGATGTTCATTGCCCTGGCGGTATTCACGCACCGCCGTCGCCACGCGAGAGGGCGCGGGAGTCGTTGACTCCTGCGCCGCCGCGGGATATATTGCGCTGAGCAAAAAAGTACAGAGCAAAACGATGCGCATCAAAACGTCCCTCCTGTAACTGCTGCCGCCGACCGCGGCACCCGAACAGCTTCTCGCGCCGACATTATAGTTTTCTTCAGCCGCTTTCGGCTGCACTTTTCCGGATGCGCGAATGGCCCGAACAGGGTAAGGTTTTTCAAGATGAGCGAATTCGCATTGCAAGTGGAAAATCTGGTCAAGGTGTACGAGCCGCGCGGGCTGCGTTGGAATCGCGGACGCCGCGCGGCGGTACGCGCCGTGGACGGACTGAGCTTCGAGGTCAAGCGCGGGCAAATCTTCGGCCTGCTCGGTCCCAACGGCGCCGGTAAGACCACGACGCTGAAAGTGCTGAACACGCTGATCAAACCGACCAGCGGCCGCGCTAGCGTGTTGGGCTACGACGTCGTCATGCAGCCGCTCGACGTGCGGCGGCGGATCTCGGTGGTAATTCAGGAATCCGCGGCGGAATTGTTTCTCGACACGCGTGACAACCTGCTCACGTTCGCGCGATTTCACTCCGTGCCCGCCGCGGAAGCGCGCCGCCGCGCAGATCGCGTGATGGACCTCTTCCACCTGCGCGACGATGCCGCGCGCAAAGTACAGGATCTAAGCGGCGGATTCCGCCGGCGCGTGCAAGTGGCCAAGGTTTTCATGGTGGATACGCCCGTGGTGTTCATGGACGAATTCTCCACGGGCATGGACCCCATCCTGAAGCGCGCGGTGATGGGCTACCTGCGCGAGGAATCCGCGCGCGGGCGCACCGTCGTGCTCACCACACAAGTACTCAGCGAGGCGGAAGAGCTTTGCGACGACATCCTGATCATGAACAAAGGCAAGCAAGTGGCGCGCGGCGATTTGCACGCGCTTAAGCTGCTTTCGGAAAACGTATACGACGTTTCGCTCACGTTTGAAAAGCTACCGCCTGCAGTGGACCAATGCCTGCTGCCACTTTCGCCGACGCGCATGCGCGTGAGCGGCAACACCGTGGAATTCAGCGTGAAGGCTGACGAGGCGCGCGTGCTGGCACTCATCGCCGAGCTGGCCAGGCAGCAGCGCGTGCTGCGCGTCGAAGTCAGCGGCGCGAGCCTGGAAGATGTGTTTGTGGAATTGATGAAGTAGGGGCGCTGC
>DASYRO010000021.1:0-3222 GCA_036004385.1 Candidatus Acidiferrales bacterium | reverse complement strand
CGCGATGAGCACGCCGCCGAGAAGCAGGATTCCCAGATATCCGACAAGGATGAGCCGCCACGGCGGCCGCGGTTCGCTGAAGAAAAACAGAATCACCTGGTATAGTGCCGTGGGCAGCAGCATCAGCGCAAACAGGCTCAGGGTCGCAAAAAATTTCCCCAGCACGATGTCCGTTTCGCGCAGCGGCGAGGTCATCAGCAATTCCATCGTGCCGCGCTTTTTTTCCTCCGTATAGTTGCCCATGGTCAGCATTGGCGCGACGAACAGGATGATGGTCCCCAGCAGCCCGAAGAAATTGCGGATCACCAATCCCGGCACATCCATATCCGCCCCGTCTCCCATGCGCATGGACTGCATGGTCATTTGCATGGCGCGTTCCATGAAGATGGCTACGAACTGGTAGAAAAAAAATCCGGTGACCACCAGGAACACGCCGGCTACCACATAGGCGATGGGCGAAACGAAGTAGTGGCCCATCTCTTTGCGGTAAATCGCAATCAGGCCTCTCATCGTTTCTTCCCTTCTGCTGACGCGCTTTCTTCCGTCGTGAGCTGCAAGAAAATATCCTCCAGGCTCAGGCGCACGCTGCGCAGTTCGAATAGCTGGTAGCCCTGCGTGACGATTTTCGCCGCCAACTCGCTGCGCAGGTCGCGGCCCTTTTCGCATTCGACGTCCGCGCGAACTCCGTGGCCGGAATCGAGTGATTCCGTATGCACGCTGCGCACGCCGGCCATGCCCGCAATCAGGTTGCGCAGCGAGGATTCGTCTTTGCCCGGCGGCAGTTGCAATTCGAGCTGCACTTTTTCGCCGCCGCGGAGCTGCGCCGTCAGGCCCGCCGTGGTTTCCGCTGCAACAATCCGCCCTTTATGGATGATGATGACGCGGTCGCAGGTCATGCTGACTTCGGGAAGAATGTGCGTGGAAAGAATAATTGTGTGGTTGCCGGCGAGCGATTTGATCAGATGGCGCACTTCGATAATCTGCTTGGGGTCGAGCCCGATGGTTGGCTCGTCGAGGATAATGACCTCGGGGTTGTGCACCAGAGCCTGCGCCAGCCCGACGCGCTGCTTGTAGCCCTTCGACAATCGCTTGATGAGTTCTTTGCGCTTGTCGGCGATGTTGGCCATTTCCAGCGCGGCGTCCACGCGCCCCGCTCGCTCCGCCGTGGCTACGCCCTTGATGCGCGCGACGAAATCCAGATAGCTCGCCACGCTCATGTCCGGATAGAGCGGCGGAATTTCCGGCAAGTAGCCGATTCGCCGGCGGACTTCGAGTGACGAATCCTGCACGTCATAGCCGGCGATTATTGCCGTGCCGCTGGTGGCCGGCAGATAGCCGGTCAGGACGCGCATCGTCGTTGTCTTGCCTGCGCCGTTGGGCCCCAGGAAGCCGAGGATTTCGCCTTTGTTCACCGTGAACGAAACGTCGTCCACGGCGCGCACTGCGCCAAACGCTTTCGTCAAATTCCGGACTTCTATCAATTCCCCTCCGCCTGCGTGGTGTGCGGAAGGTTGACCAGCCCTTCGGGCTGTCAATAGCTTCCGCCTTGCCTCTGGTGCTCTCTGTGTTTCAGCGCCGGATATTCAAACGATTCATTTTACGCAATCGCGCGCTCGATGCAACAATCCCGCTGCCGCGTTCTTGAAATTTCCGCACCGCCGTTGCGTAGAGAATAGAGAAGGTAGAACGCGTCTTGTGGTTGTCTGCACCTTTTGGAGTGCGGCGGTCCGGTTTTCGGACTCCTGTGGAGTCCGCCGGATTCCCGAAACCGGAGCTCGACGCCGCTTTGTGTCCTCCATCTATTGCCGACACTCCCAAGCGGTGATATGGTGTGCCCCACGTGCCCTCCCGGAGGCCTGAAGAATGAAGGACAATTTCTGGAACTGGATGCTGATCGGCGCGGGCGGCCTCATGGTGGTTATCGAGTTGCTGCTCGGCGCGGTCACCGGCTTCGATCTTGCGCTGATGGGACTTTCGCTGGTGGCCGGCGGCGCCATCGGGCTCTATTTTGTTTCCACAAAAGTCGGGTTGTTTGCTTCTGGCGCGCTGGCTACGTTGTACGTCGTGTTCATCCGGCAGCGCCTGCGCGCGCGGCTGACGCCGAAAACGACGGTGCATTCCAACGTGGATGCGCTGGCCGGCCGCACGGGCGTGGTCACGCAACGCATCGCCACGCACGAAGCTGGACGCATCAAGGTCGGCGACGAGGAGTGGCGCGCCGCACTGGCGCCGGGCGCGGGCGAAGTGCGCGAACCCGGCCAGACGGTGCAAGTCGAATCCGCGGACGGAGTAACTCTGCTCGTGAGGTGATGCCATGACCGAATTCGCGATTTATTTTGTTCTGTTCGTTGCCGTGGTGTTTGGTTTGGTGACCATCGCCAAATCCGCGCGCATCGTGGCCCAGTATGAAAAGGGCATCATCATGCGCCTGGGCAAACTTCATCTGCTGGTCGGCCCGGGCCTGCATTTCCTCGCGCCGTGGTTTGACGAAATGCGGCGCGTGGATATGCGCGAGCGCGTCATCAACGTCGCCCCGCAGAAGGTCATCACCAAGGACAACGTTACCGTGGAAGTGGACGCCGTGGTGTACTACAAGGTGGTGGATCCGGTGAAGTCGCAGTTCGAAATCCAGAATTTCGACTACGCCTGCACGACACTGGCGCAAACCAACCTGCGCAACCTGGTCGGCGACCGCTCGCTGGACGAAACTCTCGTCGCCCGCGACATGATCAACACCAACCTGCGCCAGGTGCTCGACGAGGCCACCAACGCCTGGGGCGTGAAAGTGACCCGCGTCGAAGTTCAGAAGATCGAGCCGCCGCGCGACATCACCGAAGCCATGTCCCGTCAGATGAAGGCCGAGCGCGACAAGCGCGCCGCCATCCTCGAATCCGAAGGCATCAAGCAGAGCCAGATTCTTCAGGCCGAAGGCATCAAGCAGTCGGAGATTCTGAAGGCGGAAGGTGACGCGCAAGCCCGCGTCACCCGCGCCAACGCCGAAGCCGAAGCCGTGCGCATGGTCTCCACCGCCGCGGAAACGTATTTCAAGGACCGCGCGGAAACCATGCGCCGCCTCGAAGTGCTCAACAATACGCTGGCGCAAAACACGAAATATATTGTTCCCACCAATAGCGACCTCGTTGCCGTGCTCGGCCTAGACGGCACTGCGCCGGTCGTTCCCATTAGGACTACGCAGGGTGGCCGCGCCGACGCCGCCCGCGC
>DASYRO010000020.1:0-4930 GCA_036004385.1 Candidatus Acidiferrales bacterium | reverse complement strand
CCGCCCGCCAGGCGCGGCGCGATTTGCTTCCCATCGGGCGCCTCGGCAAACCGGAAGACGTCGCGCACCTCGCTGTGTACCTTGCTTCGGATGAATCTTCGTTCGTCACCGGCGCGGCTTTGCCGCTGGATGGCCGGGGCGCGCGGTGATTCTCATGCGCGTCCGCCCGAAGCACCGTCAGGTGCACGGCGTTGTGCACGGCGGGATTTTTGCGGCGCTGGCGGATACGGCGGCGGGCGTGGCCCGCTACATGCTCGTGCCACGTGGCACGCGCCTCGCCACGATTGAAATGAAAATCAATTATCTCGAGCCGGTGGAGAAGGGAACCATCGTCGCTGAGGCGCGCGTGCTGCGCAAAGGCCGCACGACGGCTGTGGCCGAATGCGACATCCGTAACACGCAGCGCCTTCTAGTCGCAAAAGCCCTGCTGACGTTTTCCATCGGAAGGAGAGAAAAGTAAAACTAAACGCCCTCGTTAGGAAGCCGAGGCAAAGTTCAGAGTTCTTTCCCTGAAACCTGGCACCTGCTACCTGAAGCCTGCGATTTACTGCTGCCCATTCGACCCGCCGCCCGCCGCTTCTTCTCCGTCCTTATAAAGGTACTTGATGCAGTGCTTGTAGATGAGCAGGTTCGGGCTGCCGTAGCGCGTCAGTTTGATGCAGTCTCTGTCGTACCACTCGACCGTGCCCTTGAGCACCTCGCCGTCGGTGAGCACCACAGCCACCGGCACGCGCGACTGCATCTGCTTCACGTAATAGAAATTTTCGGCAAACGTCTGGTCGGGAGGCGTGGGCTTTTTGCGCGGCTGCATCTGCGCAGCGGGCTGCGGCCGCGACGTTAATTGCTCTTTCACGTCGGTCAGAGAAGGGCGTATCAGCTTGCGATTTACCATTACTGGCTCCTTATCCATGGGTCCCCCGGGCTCATTGCGATGATCTTTTCTAGGATGCATGGAAACCTCCCCGGGAAAATTGGCGTAAATTTGGCTCGCCGTCCTGCTCAGCGGCTGGCGAGCGATACCGCGACATTCTCCAGTCCCAATTGCCGATTGATGTTGCGTCTCAATCTGCTATGCAAGTGATCCAATTGCTTGGTGGCCTGACCCACCCAACTGAGTGTGGCCTTCGGGCTGAGTTCCTCTAGTTCCCGCCGGAGGTCCGGGTTCCGCAGAGCGGAGTTCTTGACGTCGCAGGACAACTCAAGCAGGTCGGTTAGAAGACTATAAAACAATTCGAGGATGTTTTCAAACGGCACTTTTTCATTTTTGGCGAGCTGCGCGGTCAAGGCGAAAAGCTTGCCGGCCGGCTTGCCCGTCATGCCCAATTCGATCACCCGCAGCACATCGCGCCGCAAGCGCGCCGATTCCTCCAGGTCGGTCCCCAGCGCCGTTCCGATACTCCCCTGCGCGAGTTGGGCGACGAGTTTGCGCTGGGCGGGCTTCAGATCGCGGCGTCGTTTTAGAAAATCCTCCACTTGCTCGACCGGCAGCGGCGCGAAATAAAATCGCAGGCAGCGCGACTGGATGGTGCGCAGCAACAGGTCCGGGCTGGTGGCCAGCAGAATGAGCGTCGCTGATTCCGGCGGCTCTTCCAGAATCTTCAGGAAGATATTGGCGTTGTCCCAGCGCATGGTTTCCGCGCCGTCGAGAATGAAAATGCGCCGCCGGGCGCTTGGCCGAAAATATGCCGCGCGTTGCACGGCGCGCAGTTGCCCCACGCGGATGACGGGCCTGGCTACCGGCGAGCGCAAGCGCACCGGATCCGGCACAATCACGCAGACATCAGGATGCGATTGCAAAAGCAGCGGCGTGCGCTCGACTGTGGCGGTGTCTGGGTTTTCGCCACGCTCGGCTAGGCCGCGTTCGATGAGCGGTTGTGTGACCGCCAGCAGCGCGATACTCCGGCACGGCGCACATTCCCCGCAAAAATCGTCGGTCAAGCGCTCGCAGTTCGCTGCTTGCGCGAACATTCGCGCCAGCGTGTACTTGCCCACACCACGCGCCCCGGTGAAGAGCAGCGCATTGGGCACGCGCCCGGCGCGCAACATCCCGCGCAGCGCGGTAACAATATTTTCGTTGCCCAGAAAATCTGCAAATCCCATCGGCTTCACTCTTATATCCGCGGCGGATCCGTTGGTGCAAATCCGCGCTTGCGCTCTGGCCGCACCAAATACCCGGCGCGCGCTTCGATTTTCGCCGCCAATTCCTCGTGAATCTCCAGCGGCGGACGCAGTTTTCCGGCTGCCGCATCGAAGCACTCGATGGTCAGCCAATGCGATTCCTGCGCCAGCCGGTCATACACACGAGCGGCTTCCTCCAGGTGTTTCAGGTCGGCCTCTTGGATGTCTTTCTTCATGCGCGTGTAATCGCGCTTCCCTTTTTGCTCGACCAAGAGCTGCGCTTGCGCTGCGGGCACGCGCAACAGGACGATCAATTCTTCCGCCGGAATTTTGTGAACCTTGTATTCCAGCTCGCGCAGCCATTGGAGAAACGCTTCGCGTTTGGCCGTCTCGACGCGCGCGCCCTGGTGCGCCAAGTTGGAGGCCACATAACGGTCCGCCACTACGACGAGACCTTTTTCCAGCGCCGCCTCCAATTCTTCTCTTGCTTCCAGACGGTCGCCGGCATAGAGCAGCGCGGAAAAATGCGCGTCCACCTCCGCCAGCGAGCCGAATTCGCCGTTCAAGAATTGCCCCACCATGCGCCCATAGAACGACGTGTAGCGGGGGAAACTGAATCGCTGATACGGGACGCCGCGCTCGTCCAGCAGTTTGCACAGCAGTTCGATCTGCGTGCGTTTTCCGGCGCCATCAATTCCTTCCACGGCGAGAAACTTGTTGTGGACAATCATCGGGTGTTCGGTTCGGCAGCGGCCCAACTGCTTTCCAGTCTATCCTGACTGTCCCATTCCATCAACCCGCGTCCTCTTTCGTTCTGAATCCTGTATCCGGACTCGTGATCTCTTCTCTCTTTGACTCTTCAACTCTCAGACTCTTAGACTATAGCTTGTGTCCATTTCCGAAAACCTCTCTCAGGTGCGCGAACACATCGCTCGCGCCGCTTCGCGCGTGCATAGAAATCCAGACGAGATTACGCTCGTCGCGGTTTCGAAAACATTTGGGCCGGAGCTGATCCGCGACGCGTATGAAGCCGGACAGCGCCACTTCGGCGAAAACCGCGTGCAGGAGTGGGAAGGGAAGCAAGCGGCCCTGGCCGATCTCGATGCCACGTGGCACCTCGTCGGACATCTTCAAAGCAATAAAGTTCGTCGCGCCGTGAGCCTGTTTCACACGATTGACTCTGTTGACAGCCTCTCGCTCGCGCAGAAACTTGACCGTGCGGCGGCCGCCGCCTCGGCGCCATTGCGAGCGCCACGCGAAACTTCCGCTCCGGCAGAACGCCTTCCCATTCTCATCGAAGTTCGTGTATCGCCGGAGCTGACTAAGTCCGGTATGGACCCCGGTGAGTTGCCGGGCGCGGCGCTCTCTATCTTCGCTCTACCGCATCTTGAATTGCGCGGGCTTATGACCATTCCCCCGCTGCTCAACGAGCCGGAAGATGTGCGGCCCTATTTCCGGCGGCTGCGCGAAACACGGGACGACCTCGCCGCCAAACTCGGCTGCTCGTTGCCTGTGCTGTCCATGGGCATGTCTCATGATTTCGAGGTGGCCATCGAAGAAGGCGCCACGCAGATCCGCCTAGGGACGGCCATTTTCGGCGAGCGGTCTTAGCAGCGGAATTGGGAGTCCGCAGATTTCGCAGATTCAAGAGACGGAACATCGGAGTCTGCGCAATTGGCGGATTTTATTTCATGGGCGGCACCTCCTTTCCCGCACGCATCTAAATATGTAGAGGCACTGGAGGTTCCAGATGCGACGAGGGATGCAGTTTGCACTAGCACTGCTGATCGCAGGGATCACTGCCTCCCAGCCGAGCATGGCCCAAGGACGAGGTCACGCCTTTGCTAGATCCAGAGACGCAAGATTTGAACTGCGCGTGCGTAACGATGACCGCGTTATAGTTCAAAGGCCGCGCCGGACCGTCATCTTCGCGGATTTCAGAACAAGGTCGAACAGACCTCCAGGCTGGGACCGCGGACGTAAGGTCGGATGGGGCAATTGCGACGTGCCACCCGGATTGGCAAAGAAGTTCGGCTGTAGCGGGTTTGCATTTCGCGATCATGACCGGTTCCGCAGAATTCATCGTTTCGACGATGATGATCGCTTCCGGGAACATGAACGCATTCGCACCCGCACAATAATCGTCGTGCCGTTCCGTCGCTAAACGTCCAAGACAAACAAAAAAACGACGGCGACGACCCTCGAAATTGCCCTTCGTTCCGCCCCTCCGGAACGAAGGGTTTTCTTTTGCATTGTCAGAATCCGGCCGGTATTTTGCGCCGGCGTTCCTTGTATACTCTCCAGTTTCTCGAAGTGGCTTCCTGCAAACGCCAGCCATGATTGAGGTCACAGAACAGAATGGTGCGGTTGTAATTGCCGTCCGCGTGCAGCCGCGCGCCAGCCGCAACGCCATCGAAGGTGAATGGCAAGGCGCGCTGAAAGTCCGTCTGACCGCGCCGCCGGTGGATGACAAGGCCAATGCCGCACTGTGCGCTTTTCTTGCGGAACAATTGAACATCCCGCGCTCGGCTGTTAGAATTCTCGCCGGCGAACGCAGCGGAATGAAGCGTGTGCTGATCGTTGGCGTGAGGCGGCAACAAGTGCAGGACCTTTCGGAGAACGCGAAAGCGAAAAGAGATGCCTGACCACTTACCGCTGAATTCTGAAAACTGACGATGCCCGACATCAAAGCCATTCAAGACGAGCTTCGCACCAGCAAGCTAGACGGCTGGCTGTTCTACGACTTCCATCACCGCGACCCCATCGCCTATCGCGTGCTGGGCCTGCCGCCGGGCATGGCCTCGCGGCGTTG
>DASYRO010000019.1:0-10538 GCA_036004385.1 Candidatus Acidiferrales bacterium | reverse complement strand
GACACCGCATGGTACCGGGCTCGCGCCCGCTGCTCACGCTGGCGGACACGCACGCGCCCGACGCCGTGCTGCCCATGCTCATCGCGCAGAATCCGCGCGCCCGCGAACTGTACGAGCGCGCCATGGCCGATGCCTGGACCGCCAAAAATGAACTGCTCGACCGCGGCGTGCCGCCCGAATTCGCGCTCTATCTTTTGCCCAACGCCAAATCCATCCGCCTCATCGAGTCTGGCTCGCTCCTGCACCTGCTGCACAAATGGACCATGCGCACCTGCTTCAACGCACAGGAAGAAATTTATCAAGCCTCGATGGAAGAAATCGCGCAGGTTCGCGCCGTGCATCCCGAACTCGCGCGCTACATCGGCCCGCCGTGCCACCTCCGCGCCGGCATCACTACGCCCATCTGCACCGAAGGCTCGCACTTTTGCGGCGTTAAAGTCTGGCTCGACTTCCCCAACATCGAACGGCGCATATGACCCGCCGTGGATCGCTCGCTTATTATTTCGCCGCTGTCACGCTGGGCAGTTTTTTTCTCGCGGTCACTTACTACATCCACTTTCTGCTGCACGGCGCGCCGTGGGATCACATCGGCCGCGATTTTCTGGTCACGTTCTTTTTCACCGTCATGTTGACGCTGCTGCCCATGCTGCTCTGCGCGTTTTTGTTGCGCCGAGCTGCAGTCGCCCTTCACTGGCACTCAACCTGGCCGTGGATCCTGGCCGGTGCGGCGCTATTTCTGGCCACCGTGCAGTCGCTCGGCTGGCTGGGCAACATCGTCAACACCAATCGCATGGTTGTCCCGTGGTGGCGGATGGCGTTGATGTTCATCCTCGTCGGACCCATGCTCGCCGTGAAGCAGCCGTGGTGGCTGCCGCTTCCCGCAGGCGCGCTCACCGCGTGGCTGCTCGCCCGCATCCACCGCGCCTTCGCCCAATCCTAGGAAAAGCCTTCCAGCCCGCCCTGCTTCCATCCCACGCTACGGTATCTATTTTTCACACCGAAACAAGTGCGACAATAGAGCGTGGAACGAGTCATGAAGCAATCCGTCGGATGGAAGGTTTTCGCTGCCGTAGGCATCGCGGCACTCTCCGCAGCAGCCTACGACAATCCGCTCTCGAACCAATCCGTGCGCGAGGCCTACTTTCTCGGCCAGCGGCGCGACGATTCCACCGCAAAACTGCTGTCGCAATATGTGAAGCGGCTTCCGGCGACAAACGCTCCCTGGCAGGTCGCGGAAATCGAAGTGCGCACGCCTTACCAGCAAGTGGTGCTGCGTTCGCGACAGTCGCTGCCCGGGTACTCGGCCCAGCAAGCCTGGGAGGAATACCGAAAGCGATCCGCGCAGATCGTCGTGCGCATTTATCTCGCGACGGCCATCACTCAGCTCATCGTGCACGAAGATGCGTGGCGGCAGTTCAAATTCAAGGTCGAGCAGGGAAAAGAGATTCGGCCCGCGGCCATCACCGGCTGGCCGGTCTATCTCTTCGCGGATCAGGGATTGCCGAGGATTGTCGGTGCCGAAGTGTACCTCGAACTGGATGCGGCGCGGGTTTCCTCGGGTCCATTACGCGTGGAAGTGAAATCGCCGGAAGGCGAAACTTCCAGCCTCGAGTTCGATCTTTCTAGGTTACGCTAGGCACAGCGCGGCAAAACCGGCTTTGACAGGCGTCGCAGATGCGGGTATGCTGTTGATGTGATGTTCGCCGCCTTCTATTAGCCGAACCTTTCCGAGCCCGCCCGGGCTCTTGCTCACGCGCATTTCCCTAATTACTCTCTTCTGTTTTCTCTTTTCACTTTCGAGGAACTGCCATGGCTGCTTTAACGCTGTTTGAAAAACTCGACAAGATCGAGGCTCGCTACGAGGAGATGACCGCGCAGCTTTCCTCCGCGGAATTCACCAACGACTCGGCGCGTTTCCAGAAGCTCGCCAAGGCGCATGCGGAGCTGTCGGCCATCGTTGAGCGCTACCGCGAATGGAAGCAAATCGAAAAAGGACTGAAGGAAGCGCAGCAGATGCTCATGGAAGCGGAAGACGCGGAAATGAAGCAGCTCGCCCACGACGAGCAGCGCGCGCTCGAGCAGCGCAAGGAAGCCGTGGAGCGCGAGCTCAAAATCCTGCTCATCCCCAAGGACCCCAACGACGAAAAAAACATCATCCTCGAAATCCGCGCGGGTACCGGCGGCGACGAAGCCTCGCTCTTCGCCGGCGATATATTCCGCATGTACTCGCGCTACGCCGAATCGCAGGGCTGGAAAGTGGAAATGCTGGAAAGCTCGCCGGGCACACTGGGCGGGTTCAAGGAGGTCATCGCTGCGATTTCCGGCAAGAAAGTTTATTCCAAACTGAAATACGAAATGGGTGTGCACCGCGTGCAGCGCGTCCCGGAAACCGAGCAGCAGGGCCGCGTACACACCTCCGCCGCGACCGTCGCCGTGATGCCCGAAGCCGAAGACATTGACATCAAAATCGAGCCGAAAGATATTCGCATCGACACGTTCTGCTCCTCCGGCCCCGGCGGGCAATCCGTAAACACGACCTACTCCGCCGTGCGTATCACGCACCTGCCGACGAATATGGTCGTTTCCATTCAAGACGAAAAATCGCAAATCAAAAATAAAGCCAAAGCTATGCGCGTCCTGCGCACGCGGCTCTACGAGATGGAATTGGAAAAGCAGCACGACGCCATCGTCGCCGAGCGCCGCGGCGCCATTAAGTCCGGCGACCGCTCGGAAAAAATCCGCACGTACAATTTCCCGCAGAACCGCGTCACCGACCACCGCATCGGCTTCACGTTGCATCAGCTCGATCAGGTGATGGACGGCAAGCTCGGGCCGCTGGTGGATGCGCTCGTCACGCACTACGAATCCGAGCGCCTGAAGCAGGAACTCGTCGAAGCGTGAATGATTCGTGGCGATGATTTTCTTGTCGTCATTCTGAGGCGCCGCAAAGTGCGACGCCGAAAGAATCTCCACATCGTAGGGGCAGGATACATCGTGCCTCTGTAGGTTCACTGATCTGCGCCATGGACATCCGCACTGCCCTGAAAGAAGCCATGCATCGCCTGCGCGAAGGCGGGGTGCCGTCGCACACGCTTGCCGCGGAATTGCTCCTCATGCACGTCACCGGACGCGAGCGCGTGTGGCTCTATGCGCATCACGAAGAGCCGCTCACGCCCGAGCAGGAGCAACATTATTTCGAGCTGGTCGCCCGCCGAATCGCCGGCACGCCCACGCAGTACCTTACGGGCAAGCAGGAATTCTGGGGACTGGAATTCGAAGTCGCGCCCGGCGTGCTCATTCCGCGGCCGGAAACCGAGCACGTCGTGGAAGTCGCGCTGGAGCGTTTCAGCGTGAGGCGCGGGCATAGCTTCGCACGCAATACCTCGCTGGGCGCGGCGTCTGGCGGCGCGTTGCGTATTGCCGACGTCGGCACCGGCTCCGGGTGCCTCGCGATCGCGCTGGCGAAAGAATTTCCGGAGGCCAGTGTCGTCGCAACGGATATTTCCTCGGCCGCGCTGGAAATCGCCCGCCGTAACGCCGCGCGCCACAGCGTCTCCTCTCGTATCGACTTCCGCCGAGGCAGTCTGCTGGATTCGTTTCTTCCCTCACCCCTAGCCCCTAACCCCTCGCCCCTGTCTTTCGACCTCATCGTCAGCAATCCGCCGTACATTGCGCAAAGCGATGCCGCTAAATTGCAACGCGAAGTCCGCGAGCATGAACCGCAGCAGGCGCTCTTCGGCGGCGCGAACGGCGCGGAAATTTACGCGCCGCTGATCGCGCAAGCTGGAAAACTTCTTCGCGGTGGCGGTATCTTCGTATGCGAAATTGGTTTCGGCGCGCTCGATAATATTCGTCCGCTGCTCGACGAAATATCCATCTGGACCGCTGTGCGCGTCACCAACGATCTCGCCGGCATCCCCCGCGTCCTCTCGGCCGAGCGCGCGTGATTGCGCGCGCAGCGCGCCATGGAGTGCGGGAGCTTGCTGCCGCCTTGCCGTTGGGCGCGGCGTGCTGCGCCCCTACACAGAATTCCTCGCTGCGCGTAAGCTATCCCCGTGCCCAAGCTGGCCACATTCCGCGCGAAGAAATCCTACGACGAACAGGGCGAAGCAAGCAGCGCACCTACGTCATCCATTCTTCATGTGGACATGGATGCCTTTTTCGTCTCCGTCGAACTTCTTGCGCATCCTGAATTGCGCGGCAAACCCGTAGTTGTCGGCGGGCGCCCCGACCAACGCGGCGTGGTATCCGCGGCCAGCTATGAAGCGCGCAAATTCGGCATTCAATCGGCGATGCCGCTGCGCACCGCCGCAAAGCTCTGCCCGCACGCGGTGTTTCTCGACGGTCATCATTCGCTCTACGGAGAATGGAGCGACCGCCTCGCCGCGATTTTTTCGAGATACTCGCCGATCGTGGAAATGGCGTCCGTGGACGAAGCCTATCTCGACCTCGCCGGCACAGAACGCCTGCACGGCGCTCCGCTGGCCGCCGCGCACAAATTGCGCTGCGAAGTCTGGGAGCGCACGCAGTTGCCCGCTTCGATGGGCTTGGCCGCCACGCGCCTGGTGGCCAAAGTGGCCAGCGACCAAGCCAAGCCGCGTGGTCTGCTGTGGGTCCTGCCGGGCATGGAAGAAAAATTTCTCGCGCCGCTGCCGGTGCGCAAAATTCCCGGCATCGGCAAAGTGACCGAAGCCGGCCTGCACGCACGGGGGATCAAATTAGTCGGCGAACTCGCCGCAACGCCGCTCGAAAAGCTGGAAAAATATTTCGGCCAGTGGGGCATTGCATTGCACCGCAAGGCGCGCGGGCAGGACGCCTACGAATTTTTCGTGGACGCCGAACCGAAATCCATCTCGCATAACCACACCTTCGGCGTGGACATTGACGACGCCGAAGCGCTGCACTCCATGCTTTGTCATCTCACAGAAAAGGCTACGAAACGCCTGCGCGATTCCGGCCTGTACGCGCGCACCGTGACGGTCACTATACGCTATAAAAATTTCCGGACCATTACCCGCGCGAAGTCGCTCCGCGAGCCGACGGACCTCGATGCCGTAATTCTCGCCACAGCCAAAGCCCTTTTCCAGTCCAATTGGAGTCGCCGCCAGCAAGTGCGCCTGCTCGGCGTCGCGCTTTCTCAATTCGAGCACGCCGCGCCGCAGCTCGACTTGCTCGATGGTGGGCAGCGTGAGCGCCAAGAAAAACTCGCTCGGGCCACCGACCGCCTGCGCGATAAATTCGGTTTCTCCAAACTCCAGCGGGGCAGCTCGCTGCGCTCCTCAGAAGAGCCGTAATTCGATACTCGGAATTCGATATTCGAATTTCGCGTTACGAATTTAATCTGCGTTCATCCGCGTTCATCTGCGGTTCCAGGCATTTGCCGTATAATGTTCGTCGCGATGTCTTCCGCGCAGACTGCTCCCGAAAAACCTACCGCCAATCCCAATGAGCGCTTCGCTCGCGCCAGTGCGGCTGTAGGACGCAATGTCAGCACTGTGCGCGGCTTCTGGCAGCGCGTTACGGAAGGCCTCGAGCTGCACGTGTTGTGGACGCAGTTCCAGGCGGAAGCCCGCGCGAGCTACGGCCTTATCTCCCAGGACGTGGACTGGAAATCTATCGAGGGCCTCACCGGCTGGCGGCGCTACTGGAAACTCGCGCAGGCATTTTTCTGGGCGCTGTTCATGAAGTTGACGCCGGCGCGCCGCGTACTGTTCCTAATCGCCATTGCGCTTCTCATGCTTGGCAATTTTCGATTGCAATTTGAGAAATCGTCTGCGCAGATCAACCTGTATTCGTTCGGCGTCCTAGCTCTGATTCTGCTGCTTGTGCTCGAGCTGACCGACCGCGTAACGATGAAGCGCGATCTGGAAATCGCGCGCGAAATCCAGCGCTGGCTGGTGCCCGCCACGCCGCCCGAAGTTTCCGGTGCGGACATCGCATTCGCCACGCGTCCCGCCAACACCGTCGCCGGCGACTACTACGACGTCTTCTACCGCGGGGCCGACTCCGCCAACGTCGAACGCCGCCTGCTGCTGGTGGTCGCCGACGTAGCCGGCAAAAGCGTGCCCGCGGCGCTGCTGATGGCCACGTTCCAAGCCAGCTTGCAGACGCTTTCCGCCGCGCACACGTCGCTGGCGGAGTTGGCCGACGGGCTCAATCGCTACGCTTGCGCGCATTCCCTCGGCGGGCTGCGCTTCACGACGGCGTTTGTCGGTGAATTCGACCCCGCCACGCGCGCGTTCAGCTACATCTGCGCGGGACACAACGCGCCGGTGCTGCGGCGCGTCAACGGCGGCGTTGAGCGACTGACCGAGGGCGGTCTTCCGTTCGGCATCCAGAATGATGCCGCGTATGAGCTCGGCCACACGAAGCTCGGCCGCGGCGACCTGCTGGTCATTTTCACTGACGGCCTCGTCGAAGCCGTCAACCTCGCCGGCGAAGAGTACGGCGAAGCCCGCCTGCTGGAAATGCTCGATACCGTCCCCGGCGAAAGCGCATCGGAAACGCAGCGCTTTATCATGCAGTCGGTGGACGCGTTCGTCGGTGCGACGCGCCAGCACGACGACATCACCTGCCTGATTCTCCGCGCCGTCTGAATTCAAAGCATGTTTGAAGGTTGGAAGGTTTAAAAGTTGGAAGGTTAAGACCTGTCGCGCCGCCATCTCCGTGAGCATTCAACATTCCAACCTTCAAACGTTCTAACTTTTCAACTCTCAATTCGTGCCGCATAATCCAATCATGCGCTCACGCCAATTGGCCGAGAGCATCTGCGCAAAACTCCACGCTGCCGGGCATCAGGCATGGTTTGTGGGCGGGTGTGTGCGCGACCTCGTGCTCGGCCGCGAGCCGGCGGATTTCGACGTCTCCACTGATGCCACGCCTGCGCGGGTGCTGGAGCTTTTTCCCGGGAGCATCGCCGTCGGCGCGCAATTCGGCGTGATTCTTGTGGTTGACGACAGCGTGAAGGTCGAGGTGGCCACGTTCCGCAGCGACGTGGGCTACTCCGACGGCCGCCATCCTGATCACGTCGTTTTCTCCAAGACGCCCGAGGAAGATGTCCTGCGCCGCGACTTCACCATCAACGGGCTGTTGATGGATCCGCGTACCGGCGAAGTGCGCGATTTCGTCGGCGGCCGCGCCGATCTTGACGCCAAGCTTATCCGCGCCATCGGGGAGCCCGCACAGCGTTTTGCCGAAGACAAGCTGCGCATGGTCCGCGCCGTGCGCTTTGCGGCGCGCCTCGTTTACACGATCGAGCCTGCGACACTCGCTGCCATTCAAAAGTTTGCGCCGCAAGTCACCATCGTTTCCGCCGAGCGCTTGCGCGAAGAACTTACGAAATTGCTCACCGAAGGCGCCGCGCGCCGCGGCTTTGAATTGCTCGACGCGTGCGGCTTGCTTGCCGTGCTGCTTCCCGGAATCGCCCGGATGAAAGGTGTGCAGCAGCCGCCGCAATTCCATCCCGAAGGCGACGTCTGGACGCACACGCTGATGATGCTGGAGATGCTCGCGCCCGGCTGCTCGGCGACGTTGGCCTGGGGCGTGCTGCTCCACGATGTCGGCAAGCCGCCGACTTTCGCGCCCCCCAGCGGGCCCGATGGCCGCATCCGTTTCGACGGGCACGTCGAGGTGGGCATGCGCATGGCCGAGGAAATCTGCCGCCGCTTCCGTTTCTCCAATGAGGATGCGTCGCAGATTGTCGCCCTGGTTGAGCACCACCTGCGCTTCAAGGACGCGCCGCAGATGCGCGCATCCACGCTGAAACGCTTCGTGCGCCTGCCGCGCTTTGACGAACATCTCGAGCTGCACCGCCTGGACTGCCTTTCTAGCCATCGCATGCTCGACAACTACAATTTCGTGCGCCGCTTCCTCGAAGAAACGCCGCCGGAGCAGGTGCGCCCGCCGCGGCTGCTTACCGGCGACGACCTGAAAGAACTTGGCCTGGAACCCGGGCCGCAATTTCGCAGCTTGTTGCAGGCCGTCGAGGACGCCCAGCTCGACGGCCGCTTGAACAGTAAAGACGAGGCGCTGGAGTTCGTTCGTGCCCAACTGGCCGGTCGTACATAATTGGAAACAATTGGGTTGCGGCGCTCCGTTTGTAAGATGATGTAATAAAGGAATTTAGTGCTTTGTTGATTTCCTTAGTGTGCTGTGCTAAGGTTTGCTTAGCCATGCGATGGAGAATCTGCAGCATCTTTCTCATTCTTGGCCGCATCCTATTATCGGTTGGCATTCGACGTCTCTGCTGGCTTCAGTTAGGGGGCAGCAATGACTGAAAAACACGCCCGCATCCCGAACGAACTTCCCATTCTTCCCGTCCGCGACACAGTCCTGTTTCCGGGCGCCATTCTGCCTCTGACTGTGGGCCGCGAGAGTTCGCTGGCGCTTTTGAATTCCATGCAAGGGGAAGAGAAAGTCCTCGGCGTGGTCGCCCAACTGGACCCGCGCGTGGAAGAACCCGGTTCCAATGACCTGCATTCCGTCGGCACCGCCGCCAAGATTCACAAGATGGTGCGCATGCCCAACAACAACATTGTCGTGTTCCTGGAGGGCCTGAACCGCATCCGCGTGGTGGAGATGGTCAGTTTCAAGCCATTCCTGCAAGCGCGCGTGGAGGCCCAGCCGGACATTCTCGGGGCCATGGACGCCGAGCTGATGGCCTTGCAGCGCAACGCGCAGGAGATGTTCCGCAACGTCGTATCCCGCTCGCCGCAACTCTCCGATGACCTGCAAGG
This sequence comes from Candidatus Acidiferrales bacterium, assembly GCA_036004385.1. Classification (GTDB taxonomy): domain Bacteria; phylum Acidobacteriota; class Terriglobia; order Acidiferrales; family UBA7541; genus JACQDE01. Next base: position 1,803 of record DASYRO010000019.1, on the reverse strand, counting down.
CGTGGTGCTGAACATTGATGATCCCGGCCGCCTGGCCGACTTCATCGCCGGCACCCTGCCGTCGCTTTCCACCATGATCCGCCAGGAGTTGCTGGAAACCGCCGGCGTGCGCGCGCGCCTGGAAACGCTGATCCGCGAGCTGGGCAAGGAGCTGGAAGTCCTCGAGCTGCGCAGCAAAATCCAGGAGCAGGTGCAGGAGCAGGTGAACCAGAGCCAGCGCGAATATCTTTTGCGCGAGCAGATGAAGGCCATTCAGAAAGAGCTCGGCGAAGCCGAAGATGTGCAGACGGAAATCGAAGAGCTGCGCAAGAAAATGGACGCCACCGGCATGCCTCAGGAAGCGCGCAAAGAATGCGAGCGGGAGCTGAAGCGGCTGGCCAAAATGACGCCGGCCTCGGCCGAGTACATGGTGTCGCGCACCTACCTGGAATGGATGACGTCGTTGCCGTGGACCAAGACCTCCGGCACGGAAGACATTGACATCGTCCGCGCGCAGACCATTCTCGACGAAGACCACTACGACCTGGAAAAGGTCAAGCAGCGCATTCTGGATTATCTGGCCGTGAAAAAATTGCAGCCCGGCATGAAAGGCCCCATCCTGTGCTTCGTCGGACCTCCGGGCGTGGGCAAAACTTCGCTGGGAAAATCCATCGCCCGCGCGTTGAACCGCAAGTTCGTGCGCATCTCCCTGGGCGGCATGCACGACGAAGCCGAAATCCGCGGCCATCGCCGCACCTACATCGGCGCGCTGCCCGGACAGATCATCCAGGGCATCCGCCGCGCGGAAACCAACGACGCCGTGTTCATGCTCGACGAGGTGGACAAGCTCGGCCGCGATTTCCGCGGCGACCCTTCCTCCGCGCTGATGGAAGTGCTCGACCCCGAGCAAAACGCGACGTTCCGCGACCACTATCTCGACGTGCCGTTCGATCTCTCCAAGGTGCTGTTCATCGCCACGGCCAACTGGATGGATCCCATCCCGGAACCGCTGCGCGACCGCATGGAGATCATCGAGCTGCCCGGCTACACCGAAGAGGAGAAAATCTTCATCGCCAAAAAATATCTGATCCCCAAGCAGGCTGCCGAGCACGGCTTGCGCGTGGATGAACACGTCGCGTTCACTGACGAGGGCCTGCACGAGCTCATTCACAGTTACACGCGCGAAGCCGGCGTGCGCAACCTGGAGCGGGAAATCGCCACTCTGTGCCGCAAACAGGCGCGCCGCATGGCCGAAGGCAAAACCGAAAAGCTGGAAGTCAGCCCCGACGTCATCCGCGAAGTCCTCGGCGTGCCGAAATTCCACGCCGAAAAGGAAGTCGAAGAGCGCGTGAAGCAGCCCGGCGTGGCCGTGGGCCTCGTATGGACGCCCGCCGGCGGCGACATCGTCTTCATCGAAGCCAGCCGCATGCGCGGCGGCAAGCAGTTCACCATGACTGGCAGCCTCGGCGAAGTGATGCAGGAATCCATGCGCGCCGCGCTTTCCTGGGTGCGCTCCAACGCCGAGCATTACGGCGTGGACCCGGACTTCTTTTCTTCGCAGGACATCCACATCCACGTGCCCGCCGGCGGCATTCCCAAGGACGGGCCGTCCGCAGGCATCGCCATGGTTACGGCGCTCGTCGGCCTATTGAGCGGCCGCCAGGTGCGCCCGCGCCTTGCCATGACCGGAGAAATTTCTCTTTCCGGCATCGTGCTGCCCATCGGCGGCGTGAAGGAAAAAGTGCTCGGCGCCAAACGCGCGGGCATCAAGGAAGTCATCCTGCCGGAAGATAACGAGCCCAACGTCAAGCAGGATTTGCAGCC
>DASYRO010000018.1:0-3246 GCA_036004385.1 Candidatus Acidiferrales bacterium | reverse complement strand
TGCAAATTCCCGTGATGCTCCTGCAGCTTGCTGTCGAAGCGCTCGAAGAGCGAAAGCGCGTCCGCCGTGCTGCCGGCGAAACCTGCGATGACCTTGTTATCCGACAGCCGGCGGATTTTCTTGGCCGTCTGCTTGATCATCGTCTCACCCAGTGTGACTTGGCCATCCCCGGCCATGACCACTTTGTTGTCACGGCGCACGCACAGCACCGTCGTGCCGCGAAATGTCTTCGCGTTCGTGTTGCGCTCTCCCAGATGGGTTCGTCGCGTCATGAGCGTCCGGCCATTATACCGCGTGTGCCTGAAAAGCAAGTGTCGCCCTCGGTTTGATATCATTGCGAGTCATGTGGTGCTTAACGAAACAAGAGTCGCAAACCTGGTGCGAAGAGCGTGGATTCCCGCTTGACGCTGCGGGCCATCCGGTCATTACAGGGCGAAAACATTCCGTCACGGCTTCTCTTGCCGACATGAACTGGTCCAGACTGACTTCGGTGAGCCGGTTCATTGCGTCCTATCTGGAACCATTCGATCGATGCCTGCTCTGGGTAACCCTTTGGGGAGTGTGGAGCTCGAGTGAAAATCTGCAGTTGTTTTACCGCTTGCGCGAAAGCTACGGCGAGCGCCGTCAACTACACGACGCTCCGGGACACTTGTTTTTGTCGCACGAGGGCGCGGACCTAGCCTCATTCATCCAATTGGCCCTGCAATTTGGATGGGATTTCTATCTGCTCCCCACTCCGGATTATCACACCGCATTTGTCAGTCATGATGAATTCGTAGAGTTTCACTCCGACGACTTAGAGGCGGCGAAGAGGGCGCAGGAACGCCTTGGTGAAGCTTCCCGCACTTCCATCCCAGCCAAGGATTAGCAAGTCACCGAATTGACTGCGAAATCGCTTCCGCTCTATTGGACGCGAGGTTTCTTTGCCGCGCGCAGTGGGTGCGGGGCGTCGCCTTGTTGATGTGGCCTGAGCGTCCAGAAGCTGATCCACTCGCTCACCGAAACGCTTCCATCTCCTCTCTTGTTCCTCAGCGGGGAGGTGGGCAATTGCCTGCTTGCATATCTCATAAAGTTTTCTGGCAGCCTGATCCTTGGTCAGCTTTTTGCGTCGAGTGGGCATGGCTGCATTCTACCTGCGATAACGCGTTTATGAAACGAGCCCCATCCGATGGGCGACGCCCTTCAATGTGCCTCCCCGCGTGTTAGAATGACTCCTCCATGCGAGCTAATTTCATCCGCATTTCGCTGGCGATCTGTGGCCTGGCGGCGCTGGGCGTCGCGGTGCCGCCGGCGTTGGCACAGCGCGAGCCGGCGGTGCAGAAGGAGCTGCTCGAGCGTGTCGGCGACTGGGCGGACAATTACGTCGAGCATCCGCCAAGCTTCGCCGCGGAAGAAACGCTTTCGCAGAAGCAGCGCGAAAAGCGCGGCGGCGTGACGCGCACCATCGTCTCCGACTATTACTGCCTGCGATTATCTTCCAGCCTGCGCGACCGCAGCGAATTCCGCGACGTCCTGAGCGTGGACGGCCGGCAGATTCAGTCCGACACGCAGCGCGAAGCCAAGTGGGCCAAGCTGGCCGCGACGCAATCCTGGAAAGACTTTTCCGCGCAGATGGAAGGTCCCGAAAAATACGAGCTGGCGCCCGAACAATTTTCCGGACTCGATCGCCTCGCCAGCCGTTTTGCCACGCGCTACCAGGACCGCATGCACTATTTTTACGCGCAGGACACTTCCGACGTGCCGTCGCGCAACGTGCTCATCGGCTACCGCCAATTTTCCGGCGAAGGACTCGCCGTCGTGGACGGCAAAGCAGTGCTCGTCGCCGGCCAGGCCTGGGTGGATCCAGATTCCGGCCGCATCCAGCGCATCGAAGAGCAGCTCCGCACCAAGAATGCCAACTACTGGATCGCCGTGGACTTCGCTGCGGCCTCCCCGCTGGACGCCTGGCTGCCCGCCTCCATCACCGTGCGCGTCGTGGAAAAGGGCCGCATCGCGATGGAAAGCGTGTACGAATACTCGAATTTCCGCTCTCTGCCCCTCGACGTTCGCGCCGCCTCCACCGCCAAACCGTAGCTGCCGGCCGCCGTTCTGGAAATCCTCGACCGAACGTGCTAAACTTTCTAAGTAGCCCTCCTGCACTCGCAAGAGATTTCCCAGCCCGACCGTAACGAAATTTCCCCGGCCGATCGAGAAGAGGTGCACATGTCCGCGAGAGCTTACGCCATTTCCCATCCCATCGCGCAGACCCAAACTCTCGGAACTCTGTGGGTCGCGTACGGAATTCTTCGCCTGATCCTGGCCATCGGCCTAGTGTTCTTCAGCACTACGGCGACGCTGATGTTCGGCTCTCTGCTGAACCGCGTGCCCGATCCGTTCACGCTGATGGACATTTTTCATTTTCTGTACATCGTGGCCGTGGTATGGTTCGCGGTCAGCGGCGTCCTGGCGCTGGTGGCAGGACTCGCGCTGCGCGGGAATCGCGATGCACGCCGAAGCTGGATCCTGGCGGCCATCTTGCTGGCCATCCCGGATATTCCTTTTGGCGCAGTACTAGGCGTGTACACGCTGGTCGTTTTGCTTCGATGATTTTGCCGAGTGCGGAAATTTTTCGCCTGCGGCTGCGAACGGCTCCGCGGAACGAGATTGGATTTTCAGCCCGGACTGCCGGCCATGTCCCCGAAACGGGAGTGACTGCACACGGTGGCCCTCGGCGGCCTTTGCAGTTTGACGCCCTGGAAGCCGCTCTTGGCCGGCAGTCCTTTTTCCTTCACCGATGTTCGGCGCTGAGCGCACTTTCCCTCGCCGCTCCTTGACCGCTCCTGCCGCCTGTCTCAAAATAGAAGCACGCGTGGGCGTGTAGCTCAGCTGGGAGAGCACCTGCTTTGCAAGCAGGGGGTCGCCGGTTCGATCCCGGTCACGTCCACCAGTTTCACGACGGCGGAGTCCCACCCTTAGCCCAACCGCAAAACCCAAGACAGATTCCTAAATCGGCAGCAGCTTGTTTTCCGGTGGTCTCACGCGGTGGTATTCTTCGAGGACCGCGTTAAGCTTAGAAGCACAAAGGAGAACGGACAGGCCGCCTTCCCGGTTCGCGCGCGGTGGAATTGCAAGCTCCGTTGCATTGAGGTGCCCATGAAGATTGCTGCCAAGCCTGCCGACGAAAATGCGCGCCTCGCGGCGCTGCGTAGCTTCCACATTCTGGATACGCCCGCGGAGAAAACATTCGACGATCTTGTTCGCCTCGCG
>DASYRO010000017.1:0-2636 GCA_036004385.1 Candidatus Acidiferrales bacterium | reverse complement strand
AATCCGGGCAGCAGCAGCACGACCAGCAAGCCGAGCACGAATGCCGCGCCCCAGCGCAGCGTCTGTCTCCAGTAGTAACCCGGCTTCGTGTAATCCGGACGGCGCTTCTCGATGGTGATTTCCGGTTTTCCCGCGCCGAATTTCGCTTTGTCGGAAATGTTCGGTTCGTGCGGCGACTTTATTTGCACCTTGCCGACAACTTCCGCTGAAGGGCCGATGGTCAGCTTGTCACTACGCATCCGCGCCGCGCCGCCGACGAAACCATCCAGGCTGTGCTGGCCGACCATCGAGAGCAAGTCGCGCCCGACGCGCCCATCCTGTGAGGCCATGGCGGCAAACAACATCAGGCTGCCGTGGATTTCCTTGTTCGAGGCCAGCTCGAAATTTTGGGCGAACGACGTCACGTTCTTGGCGACAGTGCCGTCAAACGTAACGGAACTACTGAAGCTGCGCACGTTGCCGTCCACCGTGCCGTTGATGCGCACAATCTGCGCGAAGGCAATCACGTCGCCGGTGATGTGGCCGTCAATCGTCAACCTGCTGCAGAAGGCAATCAGGTCGCCTTCGACCGTGCCTTCGATCTTCACGGAGCTGCCGGCGGCAATTAGATCGTTCTTCACCACCTCGTCTTTGGCTACCGTAACACCCGCAGCCACGTGACGAATTTCCGCGGCGGACGCCGTCGCCGGCAGAATCAGCAAACAGGCCAGCGTGCCCAGCACTACGGCCATCGTCGAGGTGTGCCGCCAGCCCCGCCGGAGGAGAGCTACCGCCAGCGCCACCAGCGTGACCGCCGCCAAGAGTTCTGTAAGATTGACCATTGCATCCCATCCTTTCCAGAAAACTCCGCCAAAGAAAATCATGGCGAGAAAACTGTCTCCGCCGAAACCCGCCTGGCTGAGCTGCTGCAGCGAAGGATTAACAAACCACGTCCACAACGTGAATGCACCGGCGCCGGCAAAGCCCAGTGTCGCCAGCCAGGCCAGCGGCGCGATCTCACGCACATTCGGCTCCGGCGCGGATCCCGCGAGTCGCGCAGGCAGCGGTTCTTCTTCCTCTGTCAGCGCCGTGCGCAGCAGCCGCGATTCGCTTTCCAGCGCCGAAAGCAGCGTGCGGCAGTCCGCGCAGGAATCAATGTGCCGGGAAAGCTCGGCCGCGCGCTCGCGGTCGAGTTGTCCTTCGAGATACAGCAGACATGTCATTTCGTCGTAGTGACTCATACGGTGCCTCTTGCTTCTGCCCGTGGCAGGTTTTTCCCACCCAAAATTTCGCGCAACTGGTGCCGCGCGCGCAGCAGGACCACACCGACAAAGGCGCGGCGCACGCCCAGCGCGTCGGCGATTTCGTCGTAACTCATTTCCGAGTAGTAGCGTAGTACGAGCGCCATGCGCGCCCGCGACGGCATCTTGGCCAGCGCCGCGCGCACCTGCTGGCTGGTGCTTTCCTCCACCAACTGGTCGAGCTGGCCGGGGTCGGGATGCTCGAGCGGCAGCGTCTCCACTTCGCCGGTCTCCAAGTCTTGGCGGATGCGGCGGCGGCGAAGGGTGTCCCAGCAATGGTTCGCAGAAACTTTGTACAGCCACGCGCTGAACGGCCGGGAGGCGTCGTACTGCTCGAGTTTGCCGCGAATCTTCATAAAGATTTCGGTGGTGGCGTCTTCCGCGTCCTCGCGAGCCGGCAACGCCCGCCGGCAGAACCGGAAGATTGCCGGGGCGTACTGCTTGTAGAGCTCACCCCATGCCTCCGAGTTCCCCGAGCGGGCCCGGGCGATCGTCTCAGTGAGCTCCGCACCGGGCATCTTCTTCGACCCCTCGCTCCGACCTCGTTCCATAGGTTTCTACGCACCGCCCCGCCGGAAACTTTCAACATATCTCCTGCGGGATGCAGCCTGACGGAAAGGGAAACTCTAACAAAGAAGGGGATATTCCGGCGTGGAATCTTGGCAGGTCATTCGTAGCTCAGATCCCGTCCGGCAGGGTTTCCCGGCCGGACGGACCTGAGCACGTTGGACGAAACCGAATGGCGCTAGAACACCACTTTCACGGCGAACTGCACGCTGCGCGGGCCGCCTCCGCCGAGGATGGGGTTACCCAGGCCGATATCCGACGTTGCCGTCAGCGGGAGGAAGCCGAGGTGCACGCCGGTGGCCGGGTCCAGGAAGTTCGGCGCGGCGTCAGCGATGAACGACGGCAGCAGCGGGCTGGCGAAGTTCGGGTGATTGGTGATGTTGTAGATGTCCACGCGCAGATTGAGATGAAAGCGCTCGGTGATGCGCGTGTCCTTGATGACGGCGAAATCGAGGTTGCGGTAGTCCGGGCCCAGCAGGGAATTGCGGCCCAAGTTGCCGAAATGCATCGTGTTCACGCCGGCAATGAACTGGCAATCCTGCGCGAAGCCCGCGCCCGCCGGGTTCAGCGTGCACGGCACTTTGAACACGGACAGGTCGAGAAACTTCGTCGGGTCGCTGCGGTTGTAGATCGGCGCGCCGGTAATGTCCGGCCGGCCGAAGAATTCGCCCGAGCCGTCGTAGTCGTCGAGGAAATTGGAGTTGACGTGGAACGGGTGGCCGCTCATCAGCGTGAGCACGCTGGCCACCGACCAACCCTCACCCAGCCGCCCGAGAGAGTCCCACTTGG
>DASYRO010000016.1:0-6918 GCA_036004385.1 Candidatus Acidiferrales bacterium | reverse complement strand
CGGAGCCAGTCCAAGCGAAGTTCGATCAGCCTTGAGTGCCGTAGTGCAATGCGGAGCCTCCGACGCATTTCTTGCGCGGTGGGCGCGGCGACTACGGCGCAGATGCGGTCTTTACCGAAGAGGGATATGCTCACGGGCGATCTCGCAGGGTGGCCAGTGACGGAAAAGCACGGCGGAAGCAAGCTTCCGCACTCCAAGTGGTGGCCGCCCGTTCGCGAAAACGTTCGCTTGTACCATGTGGTATCCAAAGTGTAAAGCGGGCGGGAGAGTTGCTTGACGCTGCTGGCGGCGTTTGGTACGGTCGCGCAAGAGAGTTTTTCGTCCTGAAGGTGGAGGCATCTATGCGTACGCGCATGCAAGTGGGGAGTTTGTGTCTTCTGCTGGCGCTGGGAGCCGCTGCGGCGATGGCGCAGCAAGGGCCGACGGTGCCCAATCCTGCCGACATCTATTGCTCCGGCATGGTCACACGGGAAGCCATTCCCACAGACACCTACGTCATTTCCGGCGAAGAGTCGCACTATAAGGCCACCTTCGGCGGCAGCGACTACATTTTCATCAACAAGGGCTCCTCGGGCGGGGTGAAGCTGGGCGACGAGTTCCTGGTGATGCGCGCGGAGAAGAACCCATCGCACATCAAGTGGTTTGAATACCAGCCCTCTCTGGTGCACGCCATGGGCACCATGTGGATTGACGTGGGCCGCGTGCAAGTCGTCCATGTACAAGGCAACGTCTCCGTGGCCCAGATCAATACTTCGTGCACGTACTTCCAGCGCGGCGATATCGTGCGGCCATTTACGCCGCGACCCGCGCCAACGCTGCGTCCGGCGAATCTGGATCGCTTCCCCACTCCCAGCGGCAAGAGCCAGGGCATGGTCGTGTTGGCCAAGGACTGGTCGCAAGTCGCGGGCATGAACGACATCATTTACATCAATGTGGGAACGTCACAGGGCGCCAAGACCGGCGACTACATCCGCATCTTCCGCTTTCAAGGCACGCGGCACGATACCGTCTATCAGGACCGCAACACGGCCTGGAAGCGCTGGGGATTCGGCAAAACGCCCGTACCATATAAATGGAATGATTTGCCGCGCGAACAACTGGGCGAAGGCATCGTTCTGCGCAGCTCTGAAAACGCTTCGACAGTATTGGTCACGTTGAGCCTGCACGACGTTTTCATGGGCGATTACGTGGAATTGCTGGAGCCTGCTCCGCCCCTGGCCATCAGGCCCCCGGCTCCTGTGGCCCCGGCCAACCGGCCGCCTGCTCTCTCCTGCGTGGCGGACCGCGGCACGGTGATGGCGGGCGAGCGCGTGCGCTTCACCGCACAGGCCTCGGATCCCGATAACGACCGGCTTTCCTTTTCCTGGGTGTCCAGCGCCGGACAGCTTTCCGGAACGGCGGGTTCTTCGGTGAGCCTGGACACAACGGGTCTTGCGCCCGGGCGTTACACTGTGAACGCGCAGGTGAACGACGGCGTCAACACGTCCGTGGAGTGTACGGTGTACGTCACGGTTGCGGCCCCGCCTCCGCCGCCACAAGCGCGCAAGATCGGTGAATGCTCCTTCACCGCCGCCAGCGCGCGCGTGGATAACGTCTGCAAACGCGTGCTGGATGATGCGGCCATTCGGCTAAAGAACGACCCCAGCGCGTCCATCGCCGTCATCGGATATTCGGACCCAGCGGAACGCGCAGCGGCCAGGCTGGCAGCCCAGCGCGCGGAAAGCGTCCGCGACTATCTGGCGGCGCAAGGCGTGGCCAGCTCGCGCATTGGCGTGCGCCCGGCCACCGGTCAAGCCGGCGCGGGCGCGCAAAATCGCAGAATTGAACTGATCTGGATTCCGGCGGGCGCTACCTACTAACGCGGCGCTCACCGCCCGGCAGAGAACCAAGCCGCCCCGCCGCTCGCATTCGGAGTGGCGGGGCTTTTCATTTCCCGTCAGCCTTAACCTGCTTTGGCCTCGCTCTTGAGTGGGAACTCCGCTTCGGAGAATACTTCCGCGGTGAAAGCTTCGATGCGCGTGTCCGGACTTTTCCACGCATCGCGTTCCAGACCCGCTTTCAGACAGGTCTCTTCGAGAAACTTTTCGCGCGACCAGTTATAGTGCGCGGGGACTTGCGGCAGCAGCAACCCGCGGAACGGGCCGCGTCGCACGAGCAATCCGTGGCGGCCGACTTCGATTTGCTCGGCCGTAATCGCCTCCAGGCGGGAAAGGACGGAAATCTCGATTTCCAGTCCGGTCAACTCGTCGGGACGCACGGGCTCGAAACGCGGGTCGTCGCGCGCGACGCAGCTTGCGCAGAAGGCCACGGCTTCAGCCACAGAGGCGATGGGCTCTACTTTGCCCAGGCAGCCGCGCAAGCGTCCCTGGTGATGAATGGAGACGAAGACGCCGGCAGGTTCGGCCAGGCGTCCTGCCGACAATGGATATTCACCAATGCGGCTGTGCAGGACGGCGTCGGTCAGCGCGTTGCGCGCCAGTTCCAGCAGCGCGCGGCGCTCGGCTTCAGGGAGTTGCGACATCTTGCTGCTTCTTCTGACGCTCCAGGATGCGCAGGCGCAAACGCCGCTGCTTCACGCGATCGTCCACCTTGGTCCAGAACTTCATGAAGTACTGCACCGCGGAAGCAATTGCGCTGAGCACGACGAGCCAGAGCAGTAGGAGAGAGAGTTGGCTCAACTGAGGATGTTTTGCGCCGAGGATCAGCGCACTGCCGGCGATCACCTGCAGCACCATTTTCGTCTTGCCCAGCGTGGAGGCGGATATCGTGAAGCCTTCTGCGGAGGCGATACTGCGCAGTCCCATCACCGTGAACTCGCGACCGATGATGATGACCACCATCCATGCGGGCACGACTTTCATTTCCACGAGAGAAATAAACGCCGCGGAGATGAGCAGTTTATCGGCGATGGGGTCGAGCAGCGTGCCCAGCGTAGTGATTTCCCCGCGCTTGCGCGCAAGATAGCCGTCCGCCCAGTCCGTGGCCGCGGCCAGCAAAAGAATCAGCACGCCCCAGACTTCGAAATGGACCGGGAGTCCCCAGAATTCCACGTTGGGCTGGCGCGTCAGCAACACAACGACCAGCAGCGGCACGAAAAAAATCCGCAAGATTGTCAGGCTATTTGGCAGATTCATGGCGTAGCCGGTAAAACCACCACTCCGGCCGGGCGAGACCACTATAGCCCTGCCCTTAAGGCGAGTCAATCAACTCGTCAGCGCGGAATGCGACAGCGCCAAGCGCCATGCGCAGGATGAGCCACGCTAAGAACACAGTTAGTCACAGTAACTAAAAGCGAACGGCGCTGCCCTAAATCTGTGCAAAATATTTTCCAGCGATTCCTTGGGTTTACGACTGATTGGGCTTTCGAGAGGTGGACTGCGGCGCGCTATAACTCTATTTATTTCATCAGGTTAGAACGTCCCGCAGGCGGCGGCGATGCCACGTTTTGCTAAAAGTTAAAATGGCGGCATGGACGGGCGCGCGTGAGTTTTCCACGCACTTTTCCACAGGGATTGCAACCAACGTAGGCTCAGTGGATTAGCAAGTGTCGTTCACTTCCCACTCCATCGCGGCTTGCCACGACGGCTTGACGTGAAGATTTCACACGCGGCTGGGGCCGCCGAGCACTCGCGCCGGCAACAGGATGATCGTGCGCAACAACTCAAAGACACCGCTGACCGCGATACCAACCAATCGGAATGGAAGGAGCAGCAACCAGACAATCGGATAGAGAATCAACGCTAGCAGCGCCAGCGGCCAGCAAATCACCAGCAGGATGCACCACAGAATAAAGCTCGCCATGAGACCAACCTCCGCGCTTCCTCGTTTTAATATACGCAACTTCCACCGGAGAGGTTCAGCTGTGATTGGTGATTGGTGATTGGTGACCGTGATTTCAACTTGCGGCCTATTTCCTCTTTTCTTTTTTCGGTGTCAGCTGTGCACTACTACGTTGGTGAGACGCAGTCGTCGGGCGAGCGATTCGGGAACTTCGGCATCGAGGCACACGTGGCCGTCCTGCACCTCGGAATGCAGCACGCGCCCGCAGGCGTGCACCAGCGCAACTGTGCGGCCGTCACCGAGCGGCACGTGCAGAGTCACGCGCACCTTCGGATCCACGGGCATGGCTTCGTCAATGCGCCGCAGGAGTTCGTCGAGTCCCGCGCCGGTCAGCGCGGAGACAAAAACATTTCCGTTGCCGTTGCGCAGCGCCGCGGCCTCCTCCGGCGAAAGAAGGTCAAGCTTATTGAACACGTGCAGGCGCGGGCGGTCGGCAACTCCCAGCTCGGCGAGGACTTTTTCAACTTCCGCATCCTGCTCCGGGTGATGAGGATTGGCCACGTCCGCGACGTGCAGGATCAGCGACGCCTCCTGCACTTCCTCCAGCGTCGCGCGGAACGCCGCAATCAGCCCGGGCGGCAAGTCGCGAATGAAGCCGACTGTATCCGAAAGCAGCACTTTGCGGTTCGACGGCAGGCGCACCGCGCGAATCGTGGGATCGAGCGTGGCGAACATTTTTCCGGAGGTGAGCACTCCGGCATGGGTGAGCGCGTTGAACAGCGTAGATTTTCCGGCGTTGGTGTAGCCCACCAGCGCAACCATGCCCAGCGGCACGGCCTGCCGCGCCTGTCTCCGCACGGCACGCTGCCGCCGCACGCGCTCGATGTTCTGCTCGATCTTGCGCACGCGGTCGCGTATGCGCCGCCGGTCGGTCTCCAATTTTTGTTCGCCGGGGCCGCGCATGCCGATTCCGCCGCCCATCGCGCCGCTCTTGCCGCCCAGCCGCGACATCTCCACGCCGCGCCCGGTCAGCCGCGGCAGCAGATAATTCAATTGGGCGAGCTCGACCTGTAACTGGCCTTCGCGGCTGCGCGCGTGGCGCGCAAAAATATCCAGGATCAATTGCGTGCGGTCAATGACGCGGCAATCGGTGGCCTCTTCGATGTTGCGCTGCTGGCCCGGGGTGAGGTTGCGGTCGAAAATCACCACGGGCACGTCGCGCATCTGCGCTTCGATTTTTATTTCTTCGAGCTTGCCGCGGCCCACTACGGTGGCCGGATCAATGGCGTCGCGGATCTGCAGCAAGCTGCCGGCCACTTTCGCGCCGGCGCTGCGCGCCAGTTCGTCCAACTCGAGCAGCGATTCGCGCTCGGCGACGCCGGCTTCCACGCCCGGAATGCGCGAGGCGCGCTTCACGGCTACGCCGATAAGCAAGACTCGTTCGCGGTTGCTGACCGATTGCGACGTCACTTTCATAGATTGCGGCGGATTCCTTGTGCAGCAGAAGAACGGGCGAGAATCATCGAAGAAAAGTTTCGCAGCGGCCGAACCCTCGGGACCCGATCATCTTCCATCAAAAAACATTATACGCCTCCACTGAGCGGCGCGCGAGAGGCTTGCGTGTGTGTAAGTTGCTCTGTCAGATACTCAATTACGCCTGTGGCAATCGTTGGATCGTCGCCAAAGCCGGCGAACCAGCGCACGCCCTGTTCTTTGCGGAACCACGTGAGTTGCCGCTTCGCATACCGCCGGGTGGCCTGGCGAATCGCAGACACCGCCGCTTCTAGCGTAATCACTCCCGCCAGGTGTGCGCGCAGTTCGCCGTAGCCGATAAATTGAAACGGCTTGGCGCGCGACGGAATTCCCGCGGCCGCCAGCGCCTTCACCTCATCGAGCCAGCCCGCCGCGAACATGGCGTCAATGCGGCGCTCGATGCGCTGATAGAGTGCGGCGCGCGGCGGCGTGAGTCCTATTTTGACAGCCCGAAATCCTTCCAGCGCCGGGCGTCCGGCGCGGTGCAGTTCCGTGATGGGTTTGCCGGAGAGCAGGCGCACTTCGAGCGCGCGGATAATTTTGGCGACGTCGCGCGAAGCGATGCGCTTGGCCGCCGCCGGATCCAGCCGCGAGAGAATTCTGTGCAGATGCTCGTGCCCGCGGGCATCGGCCAAGCGTCGCAGGCGCTCGCGGAGCTCATCCGAGCGCGTGGGCGCATCGGAGAGCCCTTCGAGAAGAGCGCGCAAGTAAAGCCCGGTGCCCACGGTAAAGACCGGCAGCTTTTCTCTGCGCTGCAAATCTTGCAGCACAGCGAGCGCGTGGCCGCGGTAGTCTCCCGCCGTGAAAATTCCATCGGGCTCCAGCAGGTCCATCAAGTGGTGCGGGATTCCCTGCTGCTCGGCTGGCGTTACTTTTCCGGTGCCGATATCGAAGCGCCGGTACACCTGCGTCGAATCGCAGCACACCACTTCCCCGCCGAAGCGTCGCGCGACGGCAATGCCCAGCGCGGATTTGCCGGCTGCCGTCGGGCCGACGATGGCCACGAGCGGCGAACCTCGGATTCCTGCGGGCGCGGCGGTTTCCAGGTCGGAAGTCATTCCAGAAACTTCCAATAACGAATTATCAAGAAGGCGAGCACTAGCAGCGCCAGCAGCAACGCTCCGACGATTTGCGTGCGGTTGAGTTTCACTGGGCGGCTGAGAGAGGCAAATTATACAGGAAGATAAAACGCAGCTCGATGAACGGCCCGCTGAACGCCGGCGGCAACGGCTCAAATGGATTCGACGCGCGAATCGAAGAGATGGCGGCGCGGTCGAGCGGCTCCTTCGTGGATGTGAGGAGGAGATTCGGCTCGGGATAGGGCACGCTGCCGTCGCGCATGATGCGGAACTGCAAAACGACGCGGCCTTTTTCGCCCATGCGCGCGGATTCCGGAATTACCGCATACCAGTTGCGGCGCACGCTGGCCAGCACGCGGTCCAGATAGTTGGTGAAGTCCACGCCTTCATCCGGCGTGAGCATCTGAATTCCCGCGCCGACGTAGTTCTCTCCACTTCCGCCGCCGCCCGTGCCTGCTCCTCCACCTTCACTGGAGCGCCGCGGGATGGGATCCATAAAGCCGCCCTGATTGGACCCGCTGCTGCG
>DASYRO010000015.1:0-4790 GCA_036004385.1 Candidatus Acidiferrales bacterium | reverse complement strand
GCGATGAAGCACTCTTCGATCAAATTTTATCGGCTCTTCGCGACGCCGGGATTCCGTATGCGGGGAAAAATCCGCCCCGCACGTTCATGGCACGGCGCTTCCTTCGCAAGGCCGAGATCCGCGTACGCAGCACGGATTTGGAGGCGGCACACCGTGCGGCCGCTGCCGCGGTGCAGAATCCCGATTTATTCGAGTCCCATCGCGAGCTAGTATGCCCACTGTGCGCAGCGGAATTCAGTAAGGATGCGACGGAGTGCTCAGAATGCGGCGTCCCGTTGATTTCATGGGAGGAAGCGCAAGAGCCAATTGATGCCGAACTCGCGATGGAGCCGCTCGATGTCATCTGGCAAGGGAGCGACCCCGTTGCGGTCAGCAAGGTCCTCGCCGAACTTCGCGCCGAAGGAATCGCGCATCAAGCGGCGTCCACGCACGATCATCTGGCCTTTGAATTGGCGCTGCCGAGACCGCGCTACCGCGTGACCGTGTTCCAATCGGATTCCGAAAAAGCGTGGAATCTGATTGCGGCCATTCCGCAGAGTTTCGCCTTTGCGTTGAGCACGCCGGAGCAGCGGCTGCTGGAAGATGAAGCACTCTCCGCCGATCCGGGGAGCGCGCCGGCGTCGCTTCCACGCAGAGTGTGGAAACCCCAAGAGGCGACCGTAGAAATCTGGAGCGGCGACGATACCGGCGTGGCGCGCGTGATAGAAAATTGCTTCGCGGAAAATGACTTGCCGTGCCGCGAGAAGGACAACAAGAGCGGGCCCATTCGCATTTTTGTTCGCCCGGAGGACGCCGACCGCGCGAGAGAAATCCTTCGTGAGATCACGGATGGAACTCCGCCGTCTTGAACCTGACACCTGATTCCTGAATCCTGATACCTTCTTCTCGGAGGCTCCATGCCAGCGGACCACATCAAAACCGTCGCCGTGCTCGGCGCGGGCACCATGGGCAATGGCATCGCGCACGTCTGTGCGGCGCGCGGGTTCAACGTGATTTTGCGCGACGTCGAGCAGCGCTTCCTGGACCGCGCGCTGGACACCATTTCCAAAAACCTCGACCGGCAAATCAAAAAAGGACAGCTTCCCGAAGCCGAGAAGGGTGCGATTCTCGGCCGCATCCACGCAGTCACCGACCTGAGCACGATTTTTGCCGCCGATTTCGCCATCGAAGCCGTGCCGGAAAGCCAGCGATTGAAAACCGAAGTGCTCAAAGCCGCGGACCCGCTGCTGCGCGAAGAGGTCATCCTGGCGAGCAACACCTCCACCATTCCCATCACCGCGCTGGCCGCGGCCACTTCGCGCCCCGACCGCTTCATCGGCATGCATTTCATGAATCCCGTGCCGGTGATGACCCTGATCGAAGTGATCCGCGGCCTGGAAACCTCGGACACAACTTTTTCGCTGACCATGGCGCTGGGGGAAAAACTCGGGAAAAGACCGGTGGCGGTCAACGACGCGCCGGGATTTGTCAGCAACCGCGTGCTGATGCCCATGATCAACGAAGCCGCCTTCTGCGTGATGGAAGGCGTGGCCACGCCGGAAGCTGTGGACGACATCATGAAGCTGGGCATGAATCATCCGATGGGCCCGCTCGCGCTTGCCGACCTGATCGGCATCGACACGTGCCTGGCCATCATGGAAGTGCTCTACCGGAGCTTTGCCGATTCCAAGTATCGCCCTTGCCCGTTGCTGAAAAAAATGGTTGCCGCGGGACGCTTGGGGCGGAAATCGGGCAGAGGGTTTTATCAATACTGAGCGGTCTGCAGCGCTGGGAGGGGCTTTTTAGAACCTCAAATGGTCATAGATTCAGGGGAACATCGCGAGCTGTTGCAAATAAGTCTTTGTTTTTGAGTAGCTTTACCGACCTCTAACGTCCTGGCGTCATAGGCGAAAGAAAAACGAAAATAATATTTGCTTTTTATTCGCCTTATGATACGCTCCCTGCAATGACGGGGTGCGGGACGCATTCCCGAAACAGGAGGATAATATGGTTTCTGCGGATGCAACAGGTCAACTCTCTGGTAAACTCCCGGTTCCTGGGGTGGTGCCCCACCCGGACGGCAATCACAAAGGCAAAGGAAACATCATGTCCGACGAACGAGCAAAGATGGTCGAGAATGCGATCCAGCAAATCGAAAAGCAGTACGGCAAGGGCTCCATCATGCGGCTGGGCAACCGTGACGTGCTGGTGCCGGTCAGCGTGATCCCCACGGGCTCTCCTTCCCTGGATGCCGCTCTCGGAGTGGGCGGCGTGCCGCGCGGACGCGTGATCGAAATCTACGGCCCGGAAGCCGGCGGCAAGACGACGCTCACGCTGCACATCATCGCGGAAGCGCAGAAGGCCGGCGGGCAGGCGGCGTTCATTGACGCGGAGCACGCGCTTGACCCCAGCTATGCGCGGCGGCTCGGCGTGGACGTGGACAATCTGCTCGTGTCGCAGCCGGACAACGGCGAGCAGGCGCTGGAAATTGCCGAGGCGCTCATCCGCTCGGGCGGCGTAGACGTGGTGGTGGTGGACTCCGTCGCCGCGCTGGTGCCCAAGGCCGAACTGGAAGGCGAAATGGGCGAGCCGCAGATGGGCTTGCAGGCGCGGTTGATGTCGCAGGCGCTGCGCAAGCTGACAGCCATCGTATCCAAGTCGAAGACGTCGCTCATCTTCATCAACCAGGTGCGGGAGAAAATCGGCGTGCTCTTCGGCAATCCGGAAACAACCACCGGCGGCCGCGCGCTGAAGTTTTACTCGTCCATCCGCATTGACATCCGCCGCATTCAGGCCATCAAGGAAGGCGACCGCGTGGTCGGCTCGCGCACGCGCGCCAAGGTGGTGAAGAACAAGGTGGCCGCGCCGTTCCGCGAAGCCGAGTTCGACATTATTTACGGCGAAGGCGTCTCGCGCGAAGGCGACCTGATTGACGTCGCCGTGGAAAAGAACATCGCCGAGAAGTCCGGGACGTGGATCAGCTTTGGCGGAGAACGTCTGGGTCAGGGCCGTGAAAATGCCCGCGTCTTCCTGAAGGAAAACCCGGACATCCGCGAAAAACTCGACACCGCCGTGCGCAAGGCGCTCGGCCTCACCGTTGCCGGCGAGCAGCGCTCGGGGCCTCAACTGGCCTCGGCCGCATCCGCCAGCGCCAAACCAAAACCGTCGCGGTAGCTACGATAACCTCAGTTTTTGTAGCGCCGGGTCGCACGGTATGCGACCCGGCACGGCCTCCCCCTGCGCAATGCTGCTGCCGGGTCCCGGCGAAAACCGCCGGAACCCGGCGCTACACCGCGTCCTGCGATTTTCAGTTTTCGATTTTCGTTTCTCGATGTGGTATATAGGGCCAACTATGACGGCCCCAGCGCGCGTACGACTTCTTTTTTTGCTCGTATTTCTCGCCTATCTGCTGGTTCTCCCGCAAACGCTATTAGTCGCGCGGCCGCAGGACGGCTCGGCAGGCACCACCGTCAGCATTTTCCTCTCCGCGCGAGATACGAACGGCAATCCCATCACCGACCTGAAAGCGGACGAAGTTCGCGTCCTGGAAAATGGAACGGCGCTGCGCATCGCGGCATTTAAGAACGCGGCGGAAGGACAACTAACCGTCGGCTTGCTGCTCGATTCGAGCGGCAGCCGGCGGTTTCAATTTCCCGGCGCCGAGCGCGATGGCGCGGCGCAGTTTCTCGAAGAGTTGGCCAGGCTGCGGGCGAATGCATTCATTGAATCCTTCGACGAATACGTTTACCTGCACGCAGACGCGACCTCGGACATGGCCGAGCTGCACTCCGGCCTGCAACGCGCGCTGGCGAAGACGCAACAGAGTTCGTCATCTCTTTACACCGCCATCCTGGACACTAGCCGAAGAAAACTGGCGCCACAGGCAGGCCGCAAAATCCTCGTGCTCACGTCGGACGGAGTGGATAATTCCAGCCCGCAGGTGGATCGCGAGCTCAAGCGCGTGACTAAGAAGCTTTTGCAGGACGGGACTATCCTCTACGCCATTTTGCTGGCGAGTCCCGACGACAAGACACGCCCTGCGGCTGCCCGCGAGGGCCAGAAGAACATCAAGATGATTGCGGAGCAGTCCGGCGGCGAAGCATTCGTGGCCGACTCTGTGGAACAAGTGACCGCGGCGTTTCAGCGCATCGCCGCATTCATCGCAGCGGAATACCGCGTCGAGTTTGTGCCCAGGAAGCTGCCGTGGTCCGGCGAACTCCGCCGTCTGCGCGTGGAAACGACACGTAAAAACGTCGTCGTGTCGGCGCCCGGCGGCTTCTTCGCTCCGGAAGAGTAATCGCGCGCCAACTCCTCCGATTCTTATCTCGAATCTCTGATATCAAATTTGGAATTACTGGGCGGCCGGCTTGGGTGGGCGCGGGGCGAAGTAGCCTTTGCGGGCGCGGACGGTGAGGCCTGAGCCTTTCGCTTCGATTTTGATGGTGCGGAATCTTCCGTCCGGCGCGCGATTGGTGGGCACGTAGGCGAGCGAATACTGGCTGCGCAGCTCAGTGCCGATATCGGCAAACGATTGCGCGAGGTCATCAATGCGGTAGGGGAAGAATGCGCGGCCGCCGGTTTCATCGGCAAGTTTTCGCAGCACCTCGTCGCCTTCCGTGAAATCGTATTTCTTCGGCGTGTCACCGCTGACGGACATCCAGTCCGTGCTCGTGCTGATGGTGTAGATGGAAACGTCTGCGCGCTGGGCCATCTCGATGGCGTCGGAACGGCTGTGATCGCTGAGCGTGTCCAGGCCGTCGCTGATGACGATGAGAACGCGGCGGACAGCCGGGTTTGGCCCCGTCGCCAGC
>DASYRO010000014.1:0-4981 GCA_036004385.1 Candidatus Acidiferrales bacterium | reverse complement strand
GGTTGGGTCCGCTGCGGAGATGCTCATGCGCCCGGAAGAGCTTTTGACGCTGCTGCAAAACGTAGGGGCGATCCGGCAGGGACATTTCGAGCTGTCCTCCGGCCGGCACAGCGCGCTCTACGTGCAATGCGCCCTCGTGCTGCAGCATCCCAAATATGCCGAACAATTGGGCCGCGCGCTGGCCGCGGAGTTCCACGACTTGAAGATGGACGTCGTAGCGTCGCCCGCGCTGGGCGGAATTGTCCTTGGACACGAAGTGGCGCGCGCCATCGGCTGCCGCGCCGTGTTTGTGGAGCGCGATTCCACAGGACGCTTGGCGCTGCGCCGTGGGTTTGAAGTCAGCCCGCACGAATCGGTGCTGGTTGTGGAGGACGTGTGGACCACGGGCGGCTCCACATTTGAAACCATGCGCGTCATCGAAGAAGCCGGAGGGCGCGTCGTGGCCGTCGGCGCGCTGATTGACCGCAGCGGCGGCCGGTTGGAATTTCCGGTGCGCGCGGAAGCCCTGCTGGAGCTGAAGGCTGAAAGCTACGAAGCCGCTCTGTGCCCGCAATGCCGCTCCGGAGTACCGGCGATGCGCCCGGGCAGCCGGATGTCAAGCACTTCGGCGTGAGTTCGCTGCGTTCAACATTCAACCCTTCAACATTTAACATATTTCATCCATGCACAACATCAAGCTCACGCTCGCTTACGACGGCACCGATTTTCATGGCTGGCAAAGCCAGCCCGGCCAGCCGACCATCCAGGGCGCTCTGACCGATGTGCTCCGCAAAATTACGCAGGAAAATATTCAGAGTCACGCCGCGGGGCGCACCGATGCGGGAGTGCACGCGCGAGGACAGGTGACGCACTTCAAAACCGGTTCGGAATTAACGGCAGCCGAATTTCAGCGTGCGTTCAATGCGCTGCTGCCGCCGGAGATTCGCGTCGGTGCCGCGGAAGAAGTAGGGCCGGATTTTCACGCCCGGTGGAACGCCCTCTCCAAAACGTATGAGTACAGGATTTTTCGCGGAGACGTGGTGCCGCCCTTCGAGTGGCGCTTCGTACTGCACTATCCGTTTCCGCTCGACGAACAAGCGATGATGGCCGCGGCGCAGGTCTTCGAGGGCGAACACGACTTCACTTCGTTCGCGGCGTCCAGCGGCTCGGAAGAGGAAGACAAGGACCGCACCACGGTGCGCGTGATTTTCTCATCGACTGTGCGGCGGGAAGGCGAAGAATTAATTTTTCGCGTGCGCGGAAAGTCGTTCTTGCGCTACATGGTGCGCAAGATTGCGGGCACCCTGATTGAGGCAGGGAAGGGAAAACTGAAACCGGAAAACATTTCCGCGCTGTTCGAGATCAAAGATCGTTCGAAGTCTGGCATGACGCTGCCGCCGCAGGGCTTGTGCCTGGTAGAGGTGGAGTATGCCGCGCCTTGGAAGGGATGATGATGTTCTGCTCGGATTGACCCGTGTCTTCTCTGATAGAATCAGTCGCCCATGAGTGCTCCGTACGTGACGTCCAGCCCGAACGTCGCCCGCACGACCGCCCGCGCAAACCATCTCGATTCCGTTGACCCCGCCAGCGGCGAGGTTATCGCACGATTTGAAATGACCGCGTCCGCTGACGTAGCTGCCGTAGTGGCGCGGGCGCGGCAGGCTCAGGGCGCTTGGGCACGGACAACTTTGCGCGAACGCTGCGCCATGCTGCGCCGACTGCGGGATGTGCTGTTCGCAAGACGGCAGGAGATCGCCGAAGTCATCACCCGCGAGGCCGGCAAGCCGCGCGTCGAATCGCTGCTCTCCGAAGTCATGCTGATCATTGATACGGCGGATTACTACGCCCGCCGCGCGCCGCGCATGCTGCGTCCCGAGCGCGTGTCGCATCACAGCCTGGCGGTGAAAGCGAAAAGCGGCTGGCTGCAATACGAGCCGTGCGGCGTCGTCGGCGTGATTTCGCCGTGGAACTACCCGGTAAGCATTCCGTTCGGAGTGCTGATTCCGGCGATGGTCGCGGGCAACGCAGTGGTGCTGAAGCCGTCGGAGCTTACGCCGTGGTGCGGCGCGTTGGTTGGGGAACTATTCGAGCAAGCTGGGCTTCCCGCGGGACTGCTGCAAATCATTCAGGGCGGAGGCGATGTCGGTGCGGCGCTGATTGAAGCGCAGCCAGACAAAATTGTCTTCACAGGAAGCGTGGCCACCGGGCGGCGCGTCGCCGAGGCGTGCGCGCGCAAATTAATTCCCAGCGTGCTCGAACTCGGCGGCAAGGACGCGATGATTGTGCTCGCCGACGCGGACCTGGAGACGGCGTCGAGTGCGGCGGTGTGGGGCAGCTTTACCAACTGCGGCCAGGCCTGCCTGTCGGTGGAACGGCTGTACGTCGCGCGAAGCGTTGCGGAAAGATTCACGCAACTCTGCGTAGCGAAGACAAAGAAGTTGAAAATCGGCCCGGGTCTTGATGGCGATACCGAAGTCGGGCCGATGATTCGCGCCGGGCAAGTGGAACGCGTTGAGGAACAACTGCGCGATGCGCTGGCACGCGGCGCGAAAATCATCGCGGGCGGCGCGCGGCGCACGGATCTGGGCGAATGCTTCTTCGCGCCGACGATAGTGACCGGCGTGAACCACTCCATGTTGCTGATGCAGGAAGAAACCTTCGGGCCGGTGATGACGATCTGTGTCGTTGAGAACGCGTCCGAAGCGGTGCGCTTGGCCAATGATTCCGCGTTCGGCCTGGGCGCATCAGTGTGGACGCGCGACGTCCGGCGGGGACGCGAAATCGCCGGGCAACTCAAGGTCGGCGCGGCGATGGTCAATGATGTGGCCAGCTATTTCGCCATCTGTGAAGCGCCGCATGGCGGGCGCGGCGCGAGCGGTTGGGGACGCACGCATTCGAAACATGGTTTGATGGAACTGGTTCAGGTAAAGTATGTGGATGTGGACCGGCTGCCGCGGATTCCAAAATCGTGGTGGTACGGCTACAGCGAAGAATTGGGTGTGGCCGCGGACCGTTTTATCGAAATGCTGTTCGCGCCCAGTCTCAAACTGCGAATGGCCAGTGCACGGGATGCGCTGAAGATGGTTTTCCGCGGACACCGCATCTAATCAAGCACGGCGCGCATCAGCGTGCCAGCCGGGAGAGTGAAGCAAATGTCGGATACTGCCGCACCTGCCGCAGCGCCAGCCGCCGCGGCGGAGACGCCTGCGGCGCCGAAAATAAAAATCAAAAAGCTGCGGCAGCGCGCTTGCGACGAAAAAAATGACAAGGGAAAAGTTTGTTGCGGGCACCTGAAGCGGTGGTACGACTACCCCGCGGAAATTGAGGCGCTCATTGGCAAGAAGGCGGAAATTTACCGCTGCGAATTCTGCCACACGCTCTATAAGCCGGACTTGAGCGAAATGCCGCACAGCTTTACGCTCCGATATTAGGAGCGAGAGAAAAGCGCCGGTTGGATGCCGGCATAACGCGATGGACCTGAGCGAATATATCCACGATTGGAACGTTTTCACCGGCCCGGAAATTCCGCCCGGGCGCAAGGTGATGCTCGACGACGAAACGCTGCGCGACGGTTTGCAGAATCCTTCCGTCCACGATCCCACCATCGCCGAGAAAATCGAAATCCTGCACCTGATGGAAGCGCTGGGAATTGACACGGTAAATATCGGCCTGCCCGGCGCGGGCCCGCGCGCGTACGCCGATACGGAAGCTCTGGCGAAGGAAATCGTCCGCGCCAAGCTGAAAATTCGTCCCAACTGCGCTGCGCGCACGGTGGAGACCGATATTCGTCCCATCGCAGAGATTTCCCAGCGCGCGGGAATCGCCATCGAGGCGGCGACGTTTCTCGGCTCCAGTCCCATCCGGCGGCTGGCCGAGGATTGGACCGTGGATCACCTCCAGAAAACGACAGAGAAGGCGGTGACCTTCGCCATCCGCCAGGGCCTGCCGGTGATGTACGTCACAGAAGACACCGTACGCACGGATCCGGAGACGGTGAAGACGCTGTATTCCACAGCCATCCGCTGCGGCGCGAAGGCGGCCGTGCTGTGCGACACCGTGGGCCACGCCACACCGCGCGGCGCTTACAATCTGGTGAAATTTGTGATTGAGGAAGTCGTCAAGCCGGCGGGAGGCGGCATCCGCGTGGACTGGCACGGTCACTGCGACCGCGGGCTGGCCATTGCCAATTCGCTGAGCGCGCTGATGGCCGGCGCCGACCAGGTGCATGGAGCAGCGAATTCGCTCGGCGAGCGCGTAGGCAATACGCCCATGGAGTTGCTGCTCGTCAATTTGAAATTGATGGGCCTGATTGATCGCGACCTCTCGCGCTTGAAGGAGTACAGCGAAACCGTGGCCCGCGCGACGCACACCACCATTCCGCCGAATTATCCCGTCGTGGGACGCGACGCCTTTCGCACGGCCACCGGCGTGCACGCCGCAGCCATCATCAAGGCCTACAAGAAGGAGAATCCGCTGCTGGCCAATCTCGTTTACAGCGGCGTGCCCTCCAATTTGTTTGGACTGGACCAGGTGATCGAAATCGGACCGATGAGCGGGCGCTCCAATGTGATTTTCTGGCTGGAAAAGCGCGGCATCCCGGCGACTGAAGATGTGGTGGACCGCATCTTCAGCGCGGCGAAAAAAGCCACGCGAGTGATGACCGAAGAAGAGATTTTGTCTGTCGCCGGGCTCAGCAGCACGGCGAGGCGTTGACGGCCGCTCTGCCGGATGTGTAGGACAGACGTCCACGTCTGTCCGTTCAGATTGTGTTCTGGTCTGGGGGACACGCTGGAAGGTCTGTGCGACATCGCGGGCGGACAGACCTGGAGGTCTGTCCTACGGTGACAACACTTCTTGTGTGGCTTATCGCTTCCATGACTAGCCTTACCGCCCACTCCGCTGACGTTTTGCCGACGCCGGCGCCGCAGCTTGTCCAGCAGCCGCGCGTGGCTCGTGCTCTGGCGTGGCTCGACCACAACACTTCCTGGGTCACCGAGCACCA
>DASYRO010000013.1:0-4704 GCA_036004385.1 Candidatus Acidiferrales bacterium | reverse complement strand
CGGAATAGCCCAGCAGCCCAAGGTATCGCGGGCGGACTTTGGAGGCGTCGCCGCCGTTGAGCACTTCGCGCTCCATGCGCGCGAGATTGACTTCATACGTCACGCGCCGCAGTGTGGTTCCCGCTTTTCCAACTGTCCAGCGCGGGCCGTCGGCGCGAGTCGCGGGCAGCAATTCGTTATTCGCGCCATACGCCTTCAGATTTTCGACAAACCGGTCGTACGGCTGTTCGCCATAACCCATGGGAATCGCGCGCGGCATGATGAGCGTCTGCGGGGCAGCCACGGGCTGCGGCAATTCGATGCTGACGTGAACGCGCGTGGCACCGGGCCGCGCGTAGAAAAGCGTGTACGCCAAGCGCTCCTGTGCAGCAGCGGTGATTGGCGCCAACAAAAGAGCAAGAACAACGATCGCTTGCTTCCTCATCTTGCGTGTCGCGTCGCGTCCAATTCGGGATGGCGCTCGGTGATCCACTCGCTTACGGCGTTTTCCACTCGCTCCAGTTGTCCGGCGAAAAAATGGTCCGCGCCGTCAACAATCACCAGCCGCTTGGGTTCCGGCAGCGCATCGTACAACGTGCGCACTTTTTCGAGCGATCCATACTGGTCCAGCGCGCCTTGCACAAAAAGCTTCGGCTTGGCGCACGTGTTCAGAAACGACAGGTCAGAATTATTGACGGGCAGGCCCAGCCCGATAAGCTCAGTCACGCGCTGATCCTCGCATCCCACGCGCAGGCCCACGGACGCGCCGAAGCTGAATCCCGCGAGCAGGATGGGCACGCCGGAAAACGTTGCCGCGAGAAAATCGAGGGCCGCGCGGACGTCGTCGCGTTCGCCGCGCCCTTCATCATGGGTGCCTTCGCTCATTCCCGCGCCGCGGAAATTGAAGCGCAGCACCGGAACCTCCAGCCGGTGCAGCGCCCGGGCCACGCGGTAGACAACTTTATTGTGTAGCGTGCCGCCATAGAGCGGATGGGGATGGCACACCACGGCGGCCATCGTGGCTCGTTCGCCTTCGGGCCGCGTCCACACCGTTGCCTGCAGGCGACCGGCGGGCCCGGGGATAAAGAATTGCCGATGATAAATTTCCGCCATGGAAAAATTTATGGGCGCCCGCCCGAAGCTTCGGGGCGGACGCCCTTCAATTTCTGTGCCGCGCAAATGCTCGCGGCGTCGCCTGGATTCTGCATCAAAACGGCCGTTGCACGGTCCGCCCGGTAAAGCGCACAGCGACTCCGCGGACGCCGTCGCGTTCGACGAACCGCACAACCTCCCCCGGTTCCTCCACTTGCGTGCCACTAATGAGTCCTTCCGGCTGAAACGGAACGACGACAAACACTTTTTGCCCGATCGTGTAGCCTTGCGAGGAAACAAATAAAATGCCGGTCTTGGATACGTCCAGCGTCACGCTTTCGTCCAGGAGCATGCCGCTGCGAACGCGCACCGGCAGCGTCATGCGCACGCGGTTCTTTTCCCGCTTTTCGGTGCTGGTGATGGGTTTCGGCGCCGACTGGGCGTAGATCGAATGGTGCCAGCGGTCGGCATGCGCGCTGTGGAATTGCACGCCGACTTCGGTGTCGCCGTCCTGCTGCTTGATGACGCGCACCACGGTGGCCGGAAATTCCGGATCTTTCACCTGCGCATTCGCCGTATAGGGCATGGTAACCCAGATCAGGCTGTTGAGCTCGTAAGTCTGCCGGGTGCGGAAAAGAATGCCGTTGCGGGAAACGTCCAGCGTGGTTTTGATTTCCGTGGTCTCCCGTGGAGGAGGCAGTTGCCGGACGCGGACGGGCATGTCCATGCGCACTCGCTGCCGAAACCTCTGGTCTCTGGCGTCCGCCATGCTGGCTTACCTTGTCGTTGCGACGTGCTTCCATGCTAGGGCTCGCGCTGCTTGCGGTCAAGAGGTGCGCAGCTAGGAAGGATCGCGCTGCCGGTCAGAAGCGCCAGGGAGGGAGTAACGCTCGCAACTCTGGAAACTCCGCCGGGCGAATGCTTGCGTAACGTTTTTTTCGATGCTAGTTTGTTGATACGGGGGACCGCGGATTGCCCAGCCACGGAGTCCCAATGCCCAGCGACACGGAACGGCGCGCCTCGCGCCGCATCCTGATGTCTCTCCCCGTAAAAGTGCGTTATCAGGGCGCGGATGAGCTCGTCGAGCACCGCGCGGTCACGCGCGACGTCAGCTTCCGCGGAATGTATTTTCTGGCGCCTCCCCAATACGAAGCGGGCTCCTCCATCGAGTTCATTCTCACGCTCCCCCGGGAAATCACGCTGGCCGGCGACGTCCACATCCGCTGCTTCGCGCAGGTGGTGCGGGTAGAAGAGCGCGAGTCTGCCCGGGGCATCGCCGCGCGCATCGACCGCTACGAATTTCTTCCCGGCCCGATGTAAATTCCCGCGCAAGTTGCCGCCGCATGTTTTCGCGGTAAAATAAGCGCCTTCCGCCCGGCGGGGAGGATTCATGTCGTCCTACGATGTCCAAGCGGCGCGCGACGAATTGCGGGAAGAGATCTGCGCATGACGCTTGCCCGCCAGACCCTGCTGATTGACGCCGACGACACCCTGTGGGAAAACAACGTCTTTTTTGAAAAGACCATCGCGGATTTTATTACCGCGCTTGAGCCGCTCGGCTACCCGCGCGACTACATCCGCCGCATCCTGAACGAAACCGAACGGCGCAACATCCGCCAGCATGGCTACGGCGTGCGCAGCTTCGGCCGCTCGCTCGAAGAAACCTATCTGAAACTTTCGGGCAACATGGCGCGGCGCGAAACCATCGCGCAGATTGCGGAAATGGTGCGCGAGTTGGAGCGCGTCCCACCCAAAATTCTCGACGGCGTGCCGGACACCCTTGCCTATCTTTCCGGCCGCCACCGGCTAATTTTGTTTTCCAAGGGCGAGCCCGCCGAACAGGCCGGCAAAGTGGAGCGCTCCGGCCTGCAATCGTTCTTCGAAGCGATTGAAATCGTGGCGGAAAAAGATAGCGCCACGTATTCGCGGGCGGTGGAGCAGTTCCGCATCGTCAAAGCCGCGGGCTGGATGATCGGCAACAGTCCGCGCAGCGACATCAACCCGGCGGTCGAAGCCGGCCTGAACGCCGTCTTCATCCCGCATCCCGATACGTGGGAACTGGAGCATTCCGAATTGCGCAGCGGCGGCGGAAAAATCGTCATCGTGCAGAATTTTCGGGAACTGCGAAACCACTTCTGATGGACTGGCGCAAAGAATTCGCGGACTTCGGCGACGTCGCCTACCTGAACGTTTCCACGCAGGGGCCCGTGCCGCTGGTCTCCGCGCGCGCCGTACAGAAAGCGATTGAGTGGAAAAAGTCCCCGCACACCATTCCGCATGAAATGTATTTCGGCTTGCCGGACCGCATCCGCGAATTGGTGGCTCGACTGATCCACGCCGCGCCGGAAGAAATCGCCATCACCACTGGCGCCAGCGGCGGGCTGCTGGCCGCCGCGCAGGCGATTGATTGGAAGGCCGGGGACGAAATCCTCGTTGCGCAAGGCGAATTTCCCGCGCACCTGGCGACGTGGATGCCTCTGGCCGATCGCGACGCGCTGCACGTGAAGATCGTCAAGCCTGCCGGACGATTTGTTTCCGCCGACGATTTCATCGCGCAGCTCGGCCCGCGCACGCGGCTGATTTCCGTGAGCCTGGTGCGATTCGACGACGCCTCGCGCCTCGACGCCGCCCGCCTATCTGCCGCTTGTCGCCGCGCGGGAGTTTTTCTGCTGCTGGACGTGTCGCAATGCGCCGGAGCGATGCCGCTTGACGTGCGCGAACTGGGCGCCGATTTCGTGGTTTGCGCCGGCTACAAATGGCTGCTCAGCCCGTACGGCACGGGCTTCTTCTGGGTGCGCGGCGATTTGATTGACCAGTTGCGCGGTGGGCCTCTCTACTGGATGGCCGTGGAAGGCGCGGCGAACTTCAGCTCGTTGCCGCTCGCCGGCATGAAGCCCGCGCGAGGCGCGCGCCGCTGGGACGCGCCGGAAACCGCCAGCCTCTTCAACCTCGCGGCCATGGAAGCGTCGCTCGAATTCGTATTGCGCGCCGGCGCAGAAAAAATTTGGAAGCACAACGCGGAGCTTCTCGTGCCTCTCATCGAGCGGCTGCCGCGAGATCGCTGCGTACTGGCCAGCCCGTCGGAAGCCGCGGCGCGCGGGCCATACGTCTGCCTGGCTGCGCGCTCGCCGGAAAAAACGCAGGTACTCTACGAAAAATTATCGGCGGAAAAAGTAATCGTCGCGCTGCGGGAAAATGCCATACGCGTTGCGCCGCATCTGTATAATTCGCCCCGCGACGTGGACCGCCTGATTTCCGCGCTCTCCGTGTAGGGCGCAAGAGGATCGAAAAACAGAAAATGGATCCGCAGATCTCGTCTTGGCCGCACATCGCTGTCTTTGGAGCGGGCGCTGTAGGCTGCTACTTTGGCGGGATGCTGGCGCGCGCCGGCGCTCCCGTGACTCTCATCGGCCGGCCGGCACACGTGGAAGCCATCCGACGCGACGGTCTGTACATGGACAGCATTCATTTCCAGGAGCGCGTCGCGGTAACGGCCTCCACGGAGCGGAGCGCCGTGCGCGATGCAGCCATCGTGCTGTTCTGCGTCAAGACGCTGGACACCGAAGAAGCCGCGCGCATACTTGCGCCGCACCTCTCGTCCGGCGCCATCGTGGTCAGCCTGCAGAACGGCGT
>DASYRO010000012.1:0-1689 GCA_036004385.1 Candidatus Acidiferrales bacterium | reverse complement strand
GACATACGCCTGGCAGTTGCTGTGCGATGCGCCGCTGGAGACATCTTAGATGTCCGTACCTCGAATCAGTCTCGAAGAACTCAGCGACCGCTTCGACGCGATGACTTCGCTTGCAAGCCGCAGCGCGGCGATTGGTGTCACCGACGCTGACGTCGCCGCTTACGCGCGCGTGCTCGAATACGGCAGCGTGGCCGGGCAGCGTCCCTGGCCTCGTCCGCGTGAACGCACCATAGCCGCCGTGGACCCGGAGACCGGCGCCCACGTGGTGGTCTCCGCGCAAGCCCCGCAGGGCTTCATCCGCGTCCATGCGCCGGAATTCCTCGAGAAGTTGCGTGAGGCCCTCAGCGGCGTGGCCAACTGGCTGGATGCTGACGAACTCGACCGGCACTTCACTTCGGCGGTTGCGGCAGCTGCGGAGCAAACGTTGGAGAGCTTGCGTGGTGTCGTGCCACGCGATTCGGGGCGTCTGTCGCAAAGTCTGATAATCGTGAAATCGTGAGCAGGCCAAAGCCGCTGCGACTCCAACACGTTCTGCGTGGAGAAAATTTCTGCGGCATGAACCTCGCCGGAACCGTATTCGACGGCGCCGATCTGTATCATGCGACGTTCGATGGCGCAAACCTGAACGGCGCGTCGTTTGTAAATTGTTTTGCCGCGGAAGCAAGTTTTCAGCACGCCGATTGCTCGAATCTTCAAGCCATCAAGACGAATTTTTACCGCGCGAGTTTCAACGGCGCGGACTTGAGTGAGGCCCTACTGTGGAACTGCGTGCTGGCCGCAGCGGACCTGCGCGCCGCGCGGTTGCGCCGCGTCACCCTGACGCTCGACTGCAATTCATTCGAAGAATTGCAGCTCGACCGCGGCGTGAGCGCGGAACTGGCGTATCTGTTTGGCCGGGCGCGGTCTCCGCACCGGCAAGGCTGGATCGACGTTCTCCCCGAGCGCGAGCGGACGCGACTTGCGCAGGTCTTTGAAAGCTAGTACAGCGCCATCCGTGCGAGTGTGACATGCAAGCAGCCAAGGACAGTTTTTTTCGCGCGTTGCAGTCGCGCCTCGCTACGGTGAATCCCACGCGCACGATTACGCTGGACGGTGTGGTGCGGCCGGCCATTCTGGTTGTTGAAAACGAGCCGTACCCTCCACCGAAGCTTTTTTTCAATACCTTTTACATCCACTGGCTGGGCGCTCCGCGCGTCCGGGAATTTTCCGGGACGCTGGCGCCGCGCTACTCGCTGACCGCGCAAACGGAGTATTTCGTACAGGGCGCAGCATCGCTGCAACGCCCGTTCGCGGATCGCGGACGTTTACTGGCGCAACTGGATGGCGAGCTCATTGAAGTCCTCTTCCCAGGCGCGACGCAAAAGATGGACTACAGCACTATGCCGCCGACGGATCTCGGCAGCCAATTACTTTGGAACTGGACGCCGGGGTTCCAAACAATGGCCGATGGCGGCATACTGCGGCGGCTGACGACCGTCAACGTCTCGTTTTTTCTGGAAACGATCCCGAATTGATTCTGATTTCCGCCAAGATTTTCCACGAAGGAGTTTTCGATGCCTATTTCCAAATCGCTTGTGCAACCGTTTCGCAAGCCGATGCTGATGATTGGCTCGGGCTTCCGCGGCTATTTCGCGCCATTCGCGCAGGGCGCGACCCCGACGCCCACGCTGTACGATCCGGCTCGCCAGG
>DASYRO010000011.1:0-5131 GCA_036004385.1 Candidatus Acidiferrales bacterium | reverse complement strand
GTCACGCGCTTCGCGACAAGGCTCATCGGGATGAAGAGGCCCGATTTCACGAGCAGATGTTAAGCGCCAAGCGGAATTGGGAGTTGACTTTTGACTCCGTCCCCGATCCGGTGCTTTTGCTGGACGCCGAGCGTCTTGTGCTGCGCGCCAACCGCGCTGCCACCGAAGTTTTCGGGTTGAAATTCCCTGTATTGCTCGGCAAGCACTGCTATGAATTGTTGAGCTGCCCGGGCGAAACCCGCGAGGATTGCCCGCACAAACGCCTTCTGCAAGACGGCCAGCCGGTCCGCGCGGACATCGAAGAAGAGCGCCTGGGAAAAATCTTTGACATGACGTGTTCGCCGCTTCGCGATCCCCAGGGGCAGATGTCCGGTTGCGTTGTTGTGCTGAGTGACATTACCGACCGCCGGCGAGCGGAGGCACAAATTCGACTGCAAGCTGCGGCCCTGGAATCGGCGGCCAACGCCATCTTGATCGCCGACCGCGAGGGCCAGATCACCTGGATCAATCCTGCGTTCACTCGACTGACCGGTTACACCGCCGAAGAAGTGGTGGGCCAAAATCCGCGCTTGCTAAAGTCCGGCACTCAGCGCCGCGATTTATACGAACAAATGTGGAAGACGATTCTCGCCGGCGAAGTCTGGCACGGGGAAATGACCAACCGCCGCAAGGACGGTTCGCTTTATGAAGAGGAGATGACCATCACCCCGGTCCGCGGCTCGAGCGGCGAAATTTCCCACTTTATTGCCATCAAGCAGGATGTGACTACGCGCAGGCGCTCCGAGGAGGAAATCCGCAAGCTCAATGAAGAGCTCGAGCAACGCGTCCGCGAGCGCACCCGCGAACTCGAGCTGGCCAACAAGGAACTCGATGACCGGCGAATGGACGCCGAGAGTGCCAGCAAGTTCAAGGACCAGTTCCTTTCCACCATGAGCCACGAACTGCGCACGCCGTTGAACGCCATCATCGGGTTTTCCGAGCTGCTCTCCGACGAAATGTATGGCTCGCTCCACGAAAACCAGCGCCGCTACCTCGGGCACGTCCGCAGCGGCGGCCAGCACTTGTTGCGGCTGGTGAACGAAGTGCTCGACCTCTCCCGTATTGAAGCCGGGCGGATGGAACTCGTGCTGGGAGACCTTGCCGTCGAGCCGGTCATTACCGAAGCGCTGGAGACGGTTCGCGCGCTGGTCAGCCAGAAGTCCTTGCAGCTTGCGCACACGATCGAGCCCGGATTGATGGTGCGCGCTGATGCCACACGGTTCTCTCAGATTCTGCTCAATCTCCTGGGCAACGCCATCAAATTCACGCCGGCTGGCGGACGCATCGAGGTCAACGCCCGCCGGGAAAACGGCGCGGTACGCATTGGAGTGCAGGACTCCGGACCGGGCATTCCGCCGGAGGAGCGCGACAAAATCTTCGAAGCCTTTTACCGCATGCGCCACGGCGACGTAGCCGCGGAAGGCACCGGCCTGGGCCTGGCCATTACCCAGCGGCTCGTGGAAATGCAGGGCGGGAAACTGGGCGTGGAAAGCGAGGTAGGAACGGGAAGCTGCTTTTTTTTTACTTTCCCTGCTCTGGTTCCGCGTGAAGCGGCGGCGCCGGCGCAAAAAGTCGTTGCGCGGGCCAGCGAATACCCCCCACACGTCCTGGTCATTGAGGATGACCCGGTTTCCGCTCAACTCATCGAGTCGCAACTCACCTGGGCCGGCTATCGCGTGTCCATTTGCGAGGAAAGCCAACGTGCGTTTCAGAAGGCCGTTGATTTGCGGCCTTCAGCCATCACTTTGGACATCCTGATGAAGCCGGTCTCCGGCTGGGAAGTGCTCACGCAATTGCGCGGCGACCCGCGCACACAGGACATCCCCGTGATCGTGACCTCCGTTGTGGACCAGCGCGGCACGGGAATCACTCTCGGAGCGGACGAATACCTGCTGAAACCCGTGGAGAAGAAACCCCTTCTGGCGGCCATCGAGCGCTGCTTCGACCGCCGCGGAGCCAGCATGCCCGCGCGGCCCATCCTCGTCGTGGAAGACGACTCCAGCACGCGCCAGTTGCTCACGGAAATGCTCAGCACTAATGGGTACGCCGTGGCGGGGGCCTCGGACGGAATGCAGGCGCGCAGCTTCGTGGCCTCCACGCTGCCTGAACTCGTGCTGCTCGACCTGGTCCTGCCGAAACTGAGCGGATTCGAGCTCCTCGCGGAATGGCGTGCCGAACCGCGCACCTCGGAAATGCCTGTCTTCGTGCTCTCCGGAAAAGATCTCACCCGCGAGGAAAGGGCCTATCTGCGCCAGCACTCAGAACTATTGATGAGCAAACGGGAGCCTTGGCAGTTGACCTTGGTCAGCCAGCTGCGCCACGTCCTGAACCCGGGGGAGGAGACGCGCGCGTGAGGAAACGCATCGTGCTGGTGGAAGACGAACCGGCCAGTCGCGAGTTGCTCTGCGTGTGGCTCGGCCGGCAAGGATTCGAAGCGGAGTGTGTGGCTGACCTGGCCTCGGCGAAAGCCGCGCTGAGCCGGGCGACTCCCGATGCCGTACTTCTCGATATCGATCTCGGCGGAGAGTGCGGACTGGACCTCACCGCCTGGATGCGTCGGCAGGAAACATTGTTCCGCGTGCCGGTCATTGCCGTTACCGGGCACGCCATGGCCAGCGACCGCGAATTCATTCTCAAATCGGGCTGCAATGATTACGTTCCCAAGCCGATGGACTTCGCTCGCTTGCGCGAATGTCTTCAGCGCTGGCTGAATCCCGCGGAACCCGCGCGCGTCTGACAAATTTTTTTTTCGATGTGGCCCAATTATGCGGAATCACAACCAGAACCGGCCCGCGTTTGCAGCAGGAATATTTTTCCTGTCGGCCGCATCTTGCGTGCATACACAGCAGTCCTCTTCCTTTCGGCTTGTGCCAAGCCAGCAGATTATGGGGAAGGGTACGACGCCGGCGGCGTGATGTATGTGACCAAACCCATTCGCCCGGCCCAAATTCTCCAGATGGCGAGGCTGTACGCCAGCCGTATTGAGAAGAAGGAAACCATTTGATGACTCAGCCTTGCTACCTCAGTCAGAAAGGGTGTTAATGGCAAACGACAAAGTACTGGCTAAGGAACGTGCTGCAGATTTACGCCCGCTCCGGAAGAAGCCCGTCATGAGCCGAAGAGTCCTCGTCGTGGATGATGCGCCGGAGATTTGCGAGCTGGTGTGCGCTGTGCTGGGTTCCGCCGGAATGGAAGTGCTGGCTCTTTCAAACAGCCAGCAGGCCGCCGCTCACCTCTCGCGGGAAAAGTTCGACGCCATCTTTCTGGATGTGAAAATGCCCGCGCCGGACGGCATTGAACTCGCCGGGCGCGCGCGCTCCTCCGGCTTCAACCGGAAGACGCCCATCGTCATTATTACAGGCGACACGGATCCGGCTGTCCAGCAACGCGCCTTCAGCGCTGGCGCAAATTTTCTGCTCTACAAGCCGCTGGACCGCCGGCGGCTGCTACGCATCCTGCGCGTCACGCGGAATTCCATTGAGCAGGAGCGGCGGCGCTTCCAGCGAGTTAACGTGCGCTGCAAGGCGGTCGTAGAAACCGGCGCCGCGAAGATCGAAGGCTCCACGCTGGATCTGAGCCTGAATGGCGTGTTGGTGCAAGCAGACTCATCACTTTCCGTGGGCACCAAGATGGCTCTCACGCTGCACCTCAAACCGGGCGCGCCGCCCATCCGCACCAGCGCGAAAGTGGTGCGCTTGATCGGCGACGATTGCATGGGCATCGAGATTGCCGCCATCAGCTCCGAGGATAGTGAACGCTTGCAGGAATTTCTCCTGCCGCTGATTCTCTCGGCCACAGAAGAAGAAAACGCGTTGCGGATTTAGCGCGGCTACTGCGCGCGCTGGATGTAGCGGCCTTCGGCGGTGTCCACTTTCACTTTTTCGCCGGCGTTGATAAACGGCGGCACCTGGATCACCAGCCCCGTTTCCAGTTTCGCCGGCTTGGTTACGGAGCTGGCCGTTGCGCTCTTGATGCCCGGCTCGGTTTCCACCACTTCCAGATCTACGGTATCCGGCAGCACGATGCCGATGGGCTTGCCTTCGTAGAATTCCACATTGAGATGAATATTGGGGATCAGGTATTCGACGGCATCGCCGAGGACGTCCCGGCTCAGCGTAATCTGATCGAAATTCTCGGTATTCATGAAGTGAAAGCCGTCGGAATCGTTGTACAGGTATTCGAACTCGATTTCGTCGAGGATGGCGCGCTCCACGAATTCCTCGGCGCGGAAGCGGTAGTCCACGATGGCGCCGGTGCGCAGGTTGCGCATGCGCGTCTGCATGGAGCCGCGCTTGTTGCCGGGCGTGCGGTGGTCCACGCTGAAGACCGAGTACAGTTCGCCTTCATGCCGGATTACCATTCCAGGACGCAATAATGTTGCTTTGACGGTCATCTCTGCCTCGTTCTTCTTCGGAGTTCCCTCGCGGACCTGCGGTCGGAGGCTGGGACGCGGTGTGCCGGACACCCAAACGCCAAAAACATTATAGCCGGGGGACGCAAAATTGGTCAAACTAATGG
Source organism: Candidatus Acidiferrales bacterium (assembly GCA_036004385.1). GTDB lineage: Bacteria > Acidobacteriota > Terriglobia > Acidiferrales > UBA7541 > JACQDE01. Next base: position 574 of record DASYRO010000011.1, on the reverse strand, counting down.
TCTCGGCTATGCCCTCGTCCCTGCCAAGCCGGCGCTGGTTCATCCTCACAGTGCTATCCGGCCTGTTCCTGTTTTCGGCATCGATTCTGGCGCAGCAGGACACGGTCGTGCCGCAGACGGCGCTATCGCCGTGCTCGACGGTCAGCGTGGTCTCGCGCGAACCGCTCGTGGCTGGCACGGGCATCTCCGCTTCGCCGGACGGCCGCTGGCTCGCGCTGTATGTGCACACCAACCGCGGAGGAGAAGTCACGCTGCGTCCGCGCGAAGGCGGCGAGCTGCGCCGCATCGAACTGACGCCGCCCGCGCTGCTGCCCGGCGTCACGTGGCGCGTGCTGGACGCGGTGTTTTCGCCCGGCTCTAATCTGCTGGCCGTGCGCAGCCTGGGCGCCATCTCCATAGTGGATGTGGCCGCCGGAAAGACTCTCTACCAGATTGAGTTTGATTCCGAGCGCGGGTTGTATCCCGGCAGGCTCTCGCTCACGGACGATACGCTCGCCGTCATCTTTTGGCCGGCGGAATCGTATCTCGCCGATGTCCAGACCACGAAGGGCGTGGAGCTCCGCTTCTACGAAGC
>DASYRO010000010.1:0-4598 GCA_036004385.1 Candidatus Acidiferrales bacterium | reverse complement strand
CTCGAAGTGCCCGAAGGAGATCTCTTCAAGTGGGACGAGAAGTCCACGTACATCCAGCATCCGCCGTACTTCGTGGACATGCCCGCGGAACCAGCGGCGGTGGCCGACATCCGCGGCGCGCGCGTGCTGGCCATGCTCGGCGACAGCATCACGACGGATCACATTTCTCCGGCTGGCTCCATCAAGCCGGATAGCCCCGCGGGGAAATATCTGATCGGGCTGGGCGTGAAGCCCGCGGACTTCAACTCCTACGGTTCGCGGCGCGGCAACCACGAAGTGATGGTGCGCGGCACGTTCGCCAACGTGCGCTTGCGCAATGAAATCGCGCCGGGCACGGAAGGCGGCTGGTCTGTACACGTGCCCGAGAAAGAAAAAATGTCCATTTACGACGCGGCAATGAAATACAAATCGGAAAACGTGCCGCTGGTGGTCATCGCGGGAAAAGAATACGGCTCCGGCTCTTCGCGCGACTGGGCGGCGAAGGGCACGTTGCTGCTCGGCGTGCGCGCGGTGATTGCCGAAAGCTTCGAGCGTATCCACCGCTCGAACTTGATCGGCATGGGCGTGTTGCCGCTGGAATTAAAGAAAGACGAAACGCGGCAGACGCTGAAGCTCACCGGCTTCGAGACCTACGAAATCACGGGACTCAACGATCTGGCGCCGCGCAAGGTGCTGCAAGTCCGCGCAAAAGATGACGGCGGCAAGGAAACGAGCTTCGAAGTAACCGCGCGCGTGGATACGCCCGAAGAAGTGACCTACTACCGCCACGGCGGCATCCTGCAGTACGTCCTGCGACAACTCAAGAAGTGACCTTAAGAACTTTTTCCGAGCTATCGTGTTTATGATAGTGTCCGGCTTGCAGGGTGTAGCCGAAAATCGCAGCGAGTGGAGACGCAGATGAACAGAAAATTCTGGAGCATTCTCTGGACCGTGTTGCTGAGCGGCTGTCTTTCGTTGAGCGCTTCGGGGCAGAGCAGCACCACGCAGTCCACGCCGGCGAAGAAGTCCTCCACGCCGGGGATTGACCAGCGCGAGGAGAATCAGAAGCGGCGCATCAAGCGCGGCGTCAAGAGCGGGGAACTCACCAAGCACGAAACGAAAAAGCTGGCCAAAGAAGAAAAAGAAATCCGCAAGGACGAAAAGGAAGCCAAGGCCGACGGCACCGTCACCAAGGAAGAGCGCAAGGAAATCCGCAAAGAGCAGAAAAAGGCCAGCAAGGACATCTACAAGCAGAAGCACGACGCGCAGAAGAGGCCCAAGGCGCGCAAGGGGTCGTAACCCAAACGCACAAGTGAGTGATTGTCATTCTAAGGGCCGGCGGTTTTGCCGGCCCGAAGAATCTCAGTGTGACGAGGGCGTGCTTGAGCAGGGATTCTTCGCTGCGCTCAGAATGACAGAGCTGTGGAATTGTGCCCGAGTGGCTACGGCGTGCCGCGGGTGAGCACGGCGGCGTTGCGTTCGTCCGAGGCGATCGCGCGATGTAATTTCTTCAGGTCGTCGAGTTTGGCGATGGGCACGCTTACCTCGTTCACCTTATATTCCCGCTGGTAGCGCAGCACGTTGCCCTGCACCTCCACTTTGCTGCGGTACTCGGCGAAGCCCGCATTCATTTCCGCCGGCGGAGGCAGCTCATCGGGTTTCAATCCCGGCGGCAACACGAACTCGTACACATCGCTCTCATACGTGGTGCTGCCGAACTCGACGGGCAGCTTGCGCGTTTTCCGCTCCATGATGTCCCCGCCCTTGGCGCCGAGCACGCGCAAGCGCAGCAGCAGCAGGTTGCCGGCGGACTTGGCGTAGTTTTCCGAATCGAATTCATAATTCAGGATCAGGCTGTCGTCGTACTTTTCCAGGTTTTCTGCGCCCGCGCTGCGCAGCCGGAACCCGCCGAGAAACTGCGCGAGAAAAGCTTCGATGATTTTCCTGCGCTCGTCACCCTGCGCCGCGAGCAGCCGGCTGCGGAGTCCGGTGGCGCTGTCGCCCCAGCGGACTTCTTTCACCGACGCGGATATCGTCCCTGTGGGGCTCAGCGTGAACTTGCCGACGCGCAGCAGCCGGTTGGTTTGCGGCAGCAGCAGCGGAAGCTCGAGCAGTTCGCCGCCTGCGTCCGTGACCAGCAAGCCATAGTTTTTCTGCAGCGTCGCGGGCAAGTAGCCGATCGGCGTGGCATCGTCCGTAGGATCGAAAAAAAGCAGCGTGCCCAGCTCGGGGTGCTCGCGTGTGGCGTAGAGACTGGTGGTGGGCACGTCCTTGGGCAAGCGGATGGCCAGGATGACGTGGTTGAAGTTGAGCATGGAAGGGAATGATGGCGAGGTCACGCCGCGCGTGGCGTTGATGAGCACGTAGTTGGACTCCACTCCGATTTCCTTCAGCATGGTGCTGAGCATGGTGGCCTTGTCTTTGCAGTCGCCGTAGCGATTCAGGAAGACGTCGCGCGCCGCATGGGGCTGCAAGCCGCCGATGCCGATTTCGATGGCCACGTAACGCACGTCGCGCTGCACAAACGCGGCCAGCGCGCGGATTTTGTCCAGGGAAGCGGGCGCCGAGGCCGTGAGCGCCGCCACTTTCTGTTTGATTTCCGGCGTCGAGTCGCGGCGCCCGGCGGCGAGCTGTGCATACCACGCGCCGAGTTCGCTCCAGGAGGCATGGCTTTTGGCGCGCAGACCCTGGTCGCGCGGGATGTAAGTGATGGCCAGCCATCCGGCGACGGCTCTCCACGGCGGCATCATGGGTTCCGTTTCGATGGCCGCGACATTTTCCAGTTCCCAGGCCCAGCCGTTGGCGCCGGCGGCCTGCGGCTTCTGATCGTCGTAGTTCATCCAGCTGGCACGGTACTCCCAGCCCGGAGGAAGTTGCAGCACGAAGCGCGCCTTGCGCACCGGCAGTGGATCCTGAAAGAGCCACCGATCCTGAAAGACGAAGGGACGCCGGCGCTGCTCGTACTCGTAGCCGACCACGGCGCCGATATCCGCGCCGTCAATTTTTGTGCCTTTTCTGCGGATGTCATTGTAGAAGTCACCGCTGCCATAGCTGGTTTCGATGAAGTCTTTTTCCTTCACTTCGAATTCCACGCCTCTGGCCGTGATGGCCCAGGCCTTTAGATAGGTGAGACGCGTTTCGTTGTCATAGCTGGTGCCGACAAAGGCGAGTTCGCGGCCTTCCGGGCGGAGAATTTTCCACGCCCGGCGGTAGATCGTGCGGATCTCGCCGTCATCACGCACCGTGGTGACCTGCTCGTCGAGCAGCATCACCGCGTTCGTTTCCGGCGGATACGCCGGCAAGGACATGGACGCTGCCGCGCGCAGCCAGTCCGGCGGCCCGGCCACGCTCTTCGGCGCGGCGCACAGCAGGAGCAGCGTCACCGCCAGCGCCACTTCGGTGCGGGGCTTACTTCTCCGAACCAGGTTGCGCGATGCGCACCACAGCTTGTTCTTCATCGCCGGCCCTCACTTCGTCATAGAAGCGTCGCAGCGACGGGTAGTAATCCGTCGGAAAGTAATAAACATCCAGGGCGAAGCTGCGCCGCACGTGCAGCTTGTCGCCCGTGTTTTCCCGCCCTACTTCGTAATGCAGCACGTTGGAGCCGATCCTGCGCCCTTGCGGCAGGCTTTCGATCTTGTAGCCGGCCGGCAGTTCGATGGTGATGTCGTCCACGTCTTGCGACGGGTAGCTGAAATAGATGGGGTACTTGCGCTGCGCGTGGGTGAAGGGGTGCCGGCGAGTTAAATGAAACACCGAGGTGGGCAGCAACAGGCGCCGGCCCGTGGCCATGGCGTAGCCCGGGATTTCCATGCTGTACTCCACCTTCAGCGCCGGGTCCGTGCCGGTCAGACCGGTGACGCTCTCCACTTTGACCGTGGCGTTGGAGGGCAGGCGGTCCTTCAACTCGTCCTCCATGTCCTTGCGGCGCTGGGCGTCATCCTTTTCCATGGCGTCACTGCGGCGGCGCACGGCCTGCAGTCCGGTGAAAATGAACTGCACCTTGCCTTGCAACGTGCCGTCTTCGCTCAAGCGCAGCGCGGCCTTGCGCTCGGTGAGCGCGTCCTTGCCCGCGGGCTTGGGCGTAGTGATAAACGTGCCGCCGTTCTTGTCGGGTTTGAGCGCGGGCGCCTCCGTCTTCTGCCATGCGAGCAGTCCGAAGGGACAATTGGGCATGCCCGGATCGAAGTAGCGCTCTTCATTTCCCACGCGCACCACGGCGACTTCCGCGTCCAACTGGAATTCGTCCTGCAACTGGATGTGAAAGAAATGATCGTCGCGCTCGGCGACGCGCACGATGTTAGCGTCGAACCCGGCACCGCGCGCCAGCCCCACAAATAATCTGGCGATGTCGCTGCGGTAGCCGTAGCCGTTTTTCCACACGTCCTCGATATTGTTATTGTCCTTGAGCTTTTCCTTTTTGGCTTCCTTCTCGGTGCGTTCGCGCTCGTAGCTCATGTTGCGGACTTGCTGCACGCGCTCGTAGATCTTGCGGAGTTTTTCCTCCGGCGTAGCGGCGCCGGTCGTCACCTGACTGGCGGCGTTGGCAATCCCTCCGCGCTTGCCGATGAAGTTATTCAACTCGTCCTGGAGTTCGTTGCCGCGATTTTTCCAAAATA
>DASYRO010000009.1:0-2599 GCA_036004385.1 Candidatus Acidiferrales bacterium | reverse complement strand
GGAAAAAATCGCCGCGCCCAAAAACGTAAATCCCAAGCTGATCCAGTAAGCGTTGCCGCCGTGCGGGTCCATCCCGCCAAGAATGGCGATGGTCGCGCCCAGCGCGGCGATTTGCGCCAGCGCCAGGTCCACGAAAATGACACCGCGTTCCACAACGTGCACGCCGAGATAGGCGTGAATGCCCGTCAAGATGAGGCTGGCGGCAAACGGCGCCAGCAAGAATTGAAAGATTTCCATGTGCCCTTTCTTTCTCTGTGTTCTTCGTGCCTCTCCGCTCTCTGTGTTTTGTTCTTTCGCTCTTACTCTTCAACCCTTTAACCTGCCTACATGTTTCACTTCGCCTGCTGAAACGCCTTGGTGAGCAGCGCCAAATCATAATCGAACAGCTTGAAATAGTCCGTCACTTCCTTTTCGCCGCCCACCGACGGCAGCAGCACGAGCACCTGCGCGCCGGTTTCCCGCGCCACGCTGTTCGGCGTTTTCAAATCGAAGTACGGCTCGACGATGATCACCTTCACGTTTTCGCGCTTCATCATGGCGATGAGCTCGAAGACGTGTCCCGGGCTCGGCGGAATGCCCGGCCGCGGCTCGACGTAGCCGACCACGTCGAGTCCCCAGCGCTTGGCGAAGTTGGGCCACGAGCGGTGATAGGTGACCACCTTGCGCCCGCGGTACGGCTTCATCTGTTCGTCCCAGCGCTTTTCGGCTTCGCTGAGGCGTTGCTGAAAGGATTTCAGCCGGTCGGCGAAATACGCCGCGTCGGCGGGACTCATCTGCGAAAATTTTTGCGCGATGCCCTGCGCGATGCGCAAGCCGTTCTGCGGGTCCAGCCAGTAGTGCGGGTTGCCGAGCGGGTGAACGTCGCCCATCGCGCGGGTGATCTGCCCGGTGGGAATTTCCAAGATTTCCGCGAACTGCGCCGCTTCAAAATATCCCGGCGCGCCCGGCTGAATTTTGGGATTGCGGCACTGCGTGATCAGCGGAGGCAGCCAGCCGATTTCCAGTTGCAGCCCAACGTCAATCAACAAATCCGCGCGCTGCAGTTGCAGCAGGAAACTCGGCTTGGCTTCCACAAAGTGCGGGTCCTGATAGCCGCGCGCGATCGCGGTGACGCTGACGCGGTCGCCGCCGACTTCCTGCGCCAGCGCCGCCAGGTCCGTCGTGGACGTGACCACGTTCAGCTTTCCCGCCGCCCGCGTGCTTTCCGGCGGTAGAAATGCTGTCCCCGCCAATAGAATGATTACGACCAAACTCAGAAAAGATATTTTCGCCCTTCCATGTATTTCCATTTTCATCGTAGCTCCTGATTCGTACTTCCTCTTTGATGTCGTTTGCAAGCCTTTGCGTTTCGTCGCGAACTCAACCTCTCTACGGACCCACTACACCCTAAACCCAAAACCCTACACCCTCTCTCCATCGTGCAACGACTCCGCCTAGAATGGGTGCGCCCCGTGTGCGCCCATGACGAACAGGAACTGGAAGCGTAGCTCGTTGGCGTCCTGCCGTCCGTCGTAGCGCGTAAAGCGGTACTGCCCGCGAATCTGGCTGAACTCGCTCGGCCAGTAGGTGAGCAGCGCCGAAAAACCGGCATCGCGCTCGTTGGCTGGCGTCGCGCGGTCCGACCAGTCGAATCGTCCGCCGACCGTCCATCGCCGGTTGACGCGGTATTCCGCCGCGCTGTACATTCCGAACGCGCGCTGCTGTCCCAGCAATTCATCGCGATGGCTCCACACAAATTCGTTGCGCCACAGGAAGGACTTGTAGATGGCGCGGCGCAACGGTTTCCAGCGCAGCGTCGCGTCCATCCCATACAGGTTGGTGAGGAAATCGCTGCCCTGATCGTTGTGCCCGCGCGCGTAAGAGAATCCCATTTCCAGATTCGTGTTTTCGTTGAAATCGCCGTAGCCGCGCAGGCGGCCGACGACGCTCACGTCCTCTCGCCGCGTGGCGACGAACAGATTCTCGGAATCGCCGCGGTACACCTGTGCGATGCCTTCCAGAAAAATTCCTTTCGGCGCGGGCAGGATGTGGCTCAGCGAGAAGCCTGCGTCGCTGATGCCTTCTTCGCCGGCCACCAGGTTTTCCGTAACCAGCGGACGGTCGGTCCACGGCAGGTTGTGAGCATGCAGCATGTTCACGCGGCCGAATTCCGCGCGCATTTTGCCCACTTTGGCCAGCCATCCGCCGGGCAGCGAAGTAAACGTGAGGTAGGCTTCTTCCACGTCCACGCCGGATTCGGCGAAGGAGAGGAACACGTCGGCGCGCGCGTACGGATCAATAATCGCTTGCAAGCCGACTTCGGTTTCGCTCATCTCCAGTGACGGCACCGGCCGGACGGTGTTGTGACCCACCGCGCCGAGAAAATTTCCGATGACGCTGATGTCCGGATTGAGCACCTTGGCGGCCGCACCGCCGGCACCGCCGAGTTGCTGATAGGGCGCGGGGACCGGGGGAGCGGTCGCCGCCGCTTGCGCCGAGGGAGGCGTGGCAGGTGCCGCTGCGGACGCAGCTTGCGCCTTCACCGAACGCAGTTCTTCCTCCAGCGCCCGGATACGCTCTTCCAGCGCGCGAAATCGTTCTTCATTTTTGTCCTGCGCCT
>DASYRO010000008.1:0-5012 GCA_036004385.1 Candidatus Acidiferrales bacterium | reverse complement strand
GGAATTCAAGCTGACGTTCGAATACGAAGGCGTGCTGCCGCGCGGCCAACTCGACTACATCACCAAAGACGGCATCCTGCTGCGCGACGAATCGCGCTGGTATCCGGTGGTGGATATCTCTGCGTTCACGGGAAATAAAATCGTCATCGGTGTCCCTTCCAATTGGTTCGCCACGACGAGCAGTTCGGGGTGTAGCTCAATCGGAGCGGGCCTGGCCGCGACATACACTTGCGAAACCAATCGCCCCGTATCATCGCGCTCGATAGCGGGATTCCCGGGAAAAGCGTTGGCGTTCGATTGTGTGCCCAGCCCAATTCAGGAACAGGGATTTTCGCGGATGCAACCCTTGAGCGCGTGTCTCGCGCGGGCGCAGAAAGATTCGCCTAAGCAACTGGCAAAAAGCGCACACGAGCTATTACAGCGATTCAATGTAGCCCTCGGACCGTTTCCGGTTGCGGGCTTAACACTGCTCCAGGGATTTCCTGGGCACCAGGGTGCAATTGGTTATTCCGCACCGGGATTTCTGGTCGTCAGCGAAGACGTCATCAAGTATCACGATTATCCCGGCTGGGCGCCGGAGTTTCTGCCGCACGAAATCGCGCACCAGTGGTTCCCCATCGAAGTGACGCTCGCACGGTCAGAAGACGGCTGGCTGGCGGAAAGCCTGGCGGAGTATCTGGCGTGGCGCTATTTGCGAGAAAAGGAGCCCGAGCAGGCACGACGCATAGTACAGCGAGCGATGCGCGACGCGCTCGCACCGGAACCGATGCGGCCTCTCGCGCTGGGCACGCGGCTTTTCAACGAGCCGTGGAACGTCGCCTACGCCACGCTCTACCAGCGTGGACTGCTCGTCTGGCGCACGCTGGAGACCGTGATTGACCGCGAGCGCGTGGACCGCGCGCTGCGCGAATATTACAAGCGCTTTGCGGGCCGCAGCGCGTCCATCGCCGATTTCCGCAAAATCTGCGAAGAAATTTCCGGGCGCGAACTCGGCTGGTTCTTTGATTACTTTCTAAACGCCACGCAGATTCCGGAGATTTCTCTGCGGCGCCTGCCTTCGGACGCACCCAATGTGCTGCTCGGCGAAATCTTGGTGAAAAATGTGCCCGCGGATTTTCAGGTGCGCGTGGAAATGCGCGTACAGACCGAAAAAGGCGCAGTGGAGCACTCCGTGGCCACACGCGGCGAAGTCACGCCGTTTTCGCTCAACCTTCCGGCGCCGGCCACGCAAGTCATGCTCGATCCGGACGCACGCCTGCTGCGCTGGACGGAAGCCGCGCGGCGCAATCGCGAGCAATTGAAATCGCTCCAGCAGATGAATGATCTAGCAGATCGTGACCAATTTCGTGACGCTGCCGCGGTGGGCGCGCGTGCCCTTGTGCTCGATGCGGAAGATTTGGCTGCGAACCACCAGCACATCCATTTCCTGATGGGCCGGATGTATTTTCTCGCCGGGAAACTGGCTGAAGCGCGAAAAGAATTCGCGCGTGCTCTGGAACTGGCTTCGCTGGATGCGATGGACACGGATTTCTACCGCGCGTGGGCGCATGTGTATCGCGCGAGAATCGCCAAGCGCCTTGGACAGACAGCCGCGGCGCAGAAGGAAGCGCGCACTGGCTTCGCCAGCAACTCGCCGGCCATGGAAATCATCGTGTCCTGGAACGAAGCGCCGGATTACGAACGAAGCGCGGGCCAGGAACTCCGCAAGCTCGCCGCCGCGCCAAAATAATTCTCGCTTGTGGATGATGTTCCTAAGCGGCTAGCGTGGCCGCTTATTTCAGTCGCTTCATATCCTTTTTTGCGCCCTCAAGTTTCGGATTGAGTTGGAGCGCCTTTTCCAGTTCCTGCACGGCTTCCGGTTTGCGGCCCATTCTTTCCAGCACGAGAGCCAGACGCCAGTGGGCATCGGCATGCGTCGGCGTTTCCGGCTCGGGTTCGATGGTGAGATATTTGCGGAAATATTTTTCCGCGCGGGGCAAATCGCTTCCATCCGCCAGCAGAATATTTCCGGCGTTGTAGAACGGCGTAAAATTATCCGGCACATTTTTCTCGGCTTGCGCGAGGGTGGCGTCTAGTTCCTTCCAGCGCTTTTGGCGCGCGAAGACGATGGCCTGCCCGCCGTACCCGCCGGTGCGCCCCGGCTCCAGCTTGACGGCTTCGCGCGCGTACTTTTCCACCAGATCGTATTTCTGCTGCGGGGCGGAGAAGTAAAAATTCACCAGCGCGATGTGCGTGCTGTATCTCCGGGGATCCGCGGAGAGAGCTTTCAGATAGTAAGATTCGGGAGATTCCGATTTTTTCTCTTCCCGCAGCATACGAGCCTGTGCGAAGTAGCCGTCGGAGGGAGAAATGCGCGCGATTTCTTCGGCCAGCGCGTACGCTTTCTTCTTATCTCCGCCAACAATGCCCGGTGCGCGCAGGTGGAAAATCATCATCCCGAAGCGCGAGTCCACATGCTTCGCGTCCAGCGCCATGGCCTTTTCCCCTTCACGCTTGAAGCGGCGAGCCAGGCCAAACGCGCTCAGCCCTCCGACCTTGTCTGCTTTTTCGCCGACGGATTCGGCGAGTTGCCACTGATACTCGGCACTGCGGCCGTCGAGAGCCACCGCTTTTTCTGCCAGGGATATTGCTCCGTCGAGATCGCCGTATTTCACACGGACCTTGGAAAGCAGATACAGCGCCTTGGCATCATTTGGATTGGCTTGGACGCGAGGTTCCAGGGCCGCGCGAGCGCGCTTCCAGTGATCCGCTTCGACCAGCGCGTCCGGCGATGGGTCGTTCACCGCGGCCCGCGCCAACGCAGACAGCAGCGCGAGACCGAGCAGCACGAGTGTTTTTGGAATCCGAAATCGCATTCTGAGTCCTGCCGAATTATACGCAAGCTTTGACGCCGCCGGGTGCCCGTCGGGTTTGCTCACCATCGAAGCCGCAACCCCGTGTGGAAATTCCTCGAAGAATCCGTTTGCCGCGGGCGGGTGCGCGTGATACCCTCAGCGAATAAAAAGCGAAGGAGTGGATATGGGCCAATCCCTGGCTGTACGTACTCCGAGCGGGCTTGCCAAGGGCATTCGCGGCGCGATTGAAGAGCTGGCGGCGCGCGACCGTACCGGCGACATCATCACCGCGATCCATCACATTCCCGCGCGCGCGGCACAATGCGCGCCTCTGCCGGAATGGGTGCGACCCGAGCTGGCCGCTGCCTACGCCGCGAAAGGCGTGACGCAACTCTACACGCACCAGGCCGCCGCGGCGGAACGCGTGCGCGCCGGGCGCAACGTTGTGGTGGTCACGCCGACGGCATCCGGCAAAACGCTCTGCTACAACCTGCCGGTGCTCAATGCCGTGCTGGAAAACCCTGATACGCGCGCGATGTACCTCTGCCCTACCAAGGCACTGGCGCAGGATCAGCTCGCGGAGCTGCACGACCTTGGGCAGCGGCTGGAAAATTCTTTTGGCGTCTTCACCTACGACGGCGATACGCCCAGCGACGCGCGCCGCGCCATCCGCGAAAAGGGTCACATCGTCCTGACCAACCCCGACATGCTGCACACCGGCATCCTTCCGCACCACACGCGGTGGACGCGCGTGTTCGAAAATTTGAAATACATCGTGCTCGACGAGTTACACACCTATCGCGGCGTGTTCGGCAGCCATCTGGCCAACGTGCTGCGCCGCCTGCGGCGCATCGCGCGGTTCTACGGCTCCGACCCGCAGTTTATTTGTTCGTCGGCGACGATTGCCAATCCCGGCGAGCTGGCTGCGCGACTGATTGAAGCGGACGTAGATGTGCTCGACGAAAACGGCGCGCCATCTGCGGAAAAATTTTTGGTTTTTTACAATCCGCCCGTAGTCAACCGCTTCCTCGGCATCCGGCGCAGTTACATCAACGAAGCTTCGCGCGTGGCGCAGGAATTTTTGAAGCGCGGACAGCAAACCATCGTCTTCGCCAACAGCCGCCTGCAGACGGAAGTGATGCTCACGTACTTGCGCGAAGCGAACCCCGCGGCGCCAGGAGAACCGGCTGCCATCCGCGGCTATCGAGGCGGATATCTACCCGGCGAGCGGCGGGAAATCGAGCGCGGGCTGCGCGAAGGAAAAATCCGCGGCGTGGTCTCGACCAATGCGCTGGAGCTGGGCATTGACATCGGCTCGCTGGATTCCGCGGTGATGGCTGGCTATCCGGGGACGATTGCGTCCACCTGGCAGCGCTCCGGCCGCGCCGGACGCCGCAGCGGAAGTTCCTGCGCAGTGCTGGTGGCGTCCTCCGCGCCGCTCGACCAGTTCATCGTAAAGAACCCGGATTATTTTTTGGGAAAATCTCCGGAGCACGGCTACATCCAGCCGGACAATCTGGAAATCCTGGTCAATCATCTGAAGTGCGCGGCGTTTGAGCTGCCATTACGGCCGGATGAAAAATTCGGCGAAGTGGATTTGCCGGAGCTCTGCGCGCGCCTGGAAGAGGCCGGTTTCCTGCATCGCAGTGGCGAGCACTGGCACTGGACGCAGGAAGCCTACCCCGCCGACGCCATCAGCTTGCGCGCCGTGACCAGCGACAACTTCGTCATCATCGACATCACCGGCGAAGCGGAGGTCATCGGCGAAGTGGATTTCACGAGCGCGCTCGAATTCGTTCACCCCAAGGCCATCTATTTGCACGAAGGCCAGCAATACCACGTCGAGCGGCTCGATTTCGCCGAGCGCAAAGCCTACGTGAAGCAAGTCAATGTGGACTACTACACGAACGCCATCCGTTACACGCAAGTGCGCGTGCTGCAAACCGCGGAGCACGCCAGTGTCACCGGATCCGCGGAGCGCGCGCACGGCGATGTGCTGGTGCGCTCGCAGGTGGTCGGGTTTAAAAAGATAAAGTTTTTTACCAACGAGAACGTCGGCGCAGGGCAGCTCGAATTGCCGGAAAACGAACGGCACACCACGGCGTACTGGATCACGCTCGAGCGTGCGCTGGTGGAATCGCTTCCCTTCCCCATCTCCGAGCGGCAGGCGGGAATGTT
>DASYRO010000007.1:0-2112 GCA_036004385.1 Candidatus Acidiferrales bacterium | reverse complement strand
GACTACCGCGAAGTGGCCGCCGCAATCCGCGACATGGTGATTCGCGGCGCGCCGGCCATTGGCGTAGCGGCGGCGATGGGCGTAGCGCTGGGCGTGGAGCGCTCTGCCGCGAAAACGCTCGACGAGCTGCGCGCGGAGTTTCCCGTCATCTACGACACGCTGTCGAAAACGCGTCCCACCGCCGTGGATCTCTTCTGGGCGCTCGAGCGCATGAAAAAACGATTCGCGGAGGCCGTCGCCGCGCCGGGCGCGTCGCTCGAATCCGTGCGCGCGGCGATGACTACCGAAGCGCAGCAGGTTCATCTCGAAAAGCGCGCCATTGACGAAGCTATCGGCCGCTTCGGCGCTGCGCTGATGCCGCGCGAAGGCCAGGTGATGACGCAGTGCAACGCCGGCGCGCTGGCCACGGCAGGCATCGGCACAGCGCTGGGCGTAATTCGCGTCGCCGTCGAGCAGGGCTGCAAGCTCACCGTGCTCGTCCCGGAAACGCGGCCGTATCTGCAAGGCTCGCGGCTCACTGCGTGGGAATTGCAGCAGGACGCCATTCCGCTGACGCTGATCACCGACAACATGGTCGGGCACATGCTGAAGACGAAGCAGGTGGGGGCGATTGTCGTCGGTGCGGACCGCATCGCCGCCAACGGCGACACGGCCAACAAAATCGGCACGTATCAAATTGCCGTGCTGGCGCGCGAACACGGCGTGCCCTTCTACGTGGCCGCGCCGATTTCCACGCTGGACCTGAGCATCGCCGGCGGCGATCAAATTCCCATTGAAGAACGCTCCGCCGATGAAGTCACGCACCTCGGCGGGGTGCGCATTGCTCCGGACGTGGCCGTGGCCAACCCCGCCTTTGACGTCACGCCCGCCAAATTCATCGCCGCCATCATCACCGAACGCGGCGTGGCCCGCGCGCCTTTCGCAGATTCTCTCCGCGCCCTTGCCGCAGCGGCGAGGGCTCAGGGGTGAGGTGTTGGGGTAAGGGAATCAGCGCGGCTGCAGTTGTAGCGCCGGGCTGTCGCGTTTTTAGCGACATTCCGGCATACGTCGCTTCTGGTACACTTTCGTCATTCCCCGGCGCCGGAGTCCTCCCATGCCCGACGACGCGCCAAAACCCGAGCACGAACTCGATCGCGTGCTGGCCTTCGAAGAAGAAGTCCACGCCGATGTCCGCAAGCGCAACTCGCTCTACGATCAGATCCGCGTCCTCCCGCGCCCGCAAAAAGTCATGCTCGCCCTGCGCGGCGGCATGGAAGCGCGCCTGATTCTGTTGAAGTCTTACGACCCGATGATTTATTTTTATCTGTGTAAAAACCCGAAGATCACCGCGGAAGAAATCGTGGAAATTACCAAGTCCGACCTGCTCACGCAGCCGGCCGTCGAGTTGATTACGCGCAACAAGGAGTGGATGACCAACGAGCGCGTGAAATTCAATCTGGTGATGAACCGCAAAACGCCGCACGCCCTTGCGCTGCACGTGTTCAGCCTGCTCGGCGTGCGCAGCATAAAAGAAATTGCGCGCACGCCCGGTTCGCCGCCCGTGTTGCGGCGAATGGCCATAAAGAAACTGCAGGGCCTGCCCACCACCGAACCCGGTTGAGTCACGCGTAGTGGTGGCCTTCAGGCCGGCGATTTTCATAGGGGTGGTTTGTAGGGGCCGGCCTTGAGGCCGCCCCATTACGCCGCGGCCAAAGGGGCGGTCTGAAGACGCGCCCCTACAGGCGGATCGCCAGAATGGCCTGCTGGCGTCCGCGCAGGCGGCTGAAGAAATCGCCGATAGCTTTCCACGGCCAATATTTCTTGCGCAGCGCATCCTGCCCGCGCTCGGCTTCGCCTCCTTCGACGATATGCGCTTCCGCGTCCATCCATTCGCCGCGCAGATTTCCGCGCATGTCGCACGGCGCGATGCGCGCGCGAGGATTGGCGCGAATGCGTTTCACCTTTCCCGCGTCGGCCAGTGAGTACACGTAGAGCACGCCGTCCGCTTCGGCGAACCACACCGGCGTGCGCACCGGCGTCCCATCGCGCCGGAAAGTTTCCAGCGAAATATGTTTGCGGCCCGAAAGCGAGCGAATGGATTCAGCCGTCATCTTGTAGTGACCTTTTAGGCTG
>DASYRO010000006.1:0-3454 GCA_036004385.1 Candidatus Acidiferrales bacterium | reverse complement strand
GCGCGCATCCGCAAGAATTTTCCCGGCGAGATGGCCGTGTACATGAAGAATCTCTCTACCGGCGAAGAAATCGCGCTCGATGCCGACCGCGTCTATGAAACCTTCAGCGTGATCAAAGTGCCCATCATGGCGGAAGTGCTGCGGCAGGTCGAAACCGGAAAATTTTCGCTCTCCGACCGCGTCACGCTGAAAGCCGGCGACGCGCGCTGGCCTTCCGGCGTGCTCTATGCAATGGACCCGGGCTTGCAGCCAACCATCCACGACTTGCTCACGCTGATGATCATCATCAGCGACAACGAAGCGACCGACCTGCTCGCCGATAAGGCCGGGCGCGCCAATGTTACAGAGTTCATGCGTTCGCTCGGGCTCGACAAAACGACCATCGAATTTTCCGACGGCGAATGGGACCACGTATGGCTGGGCATGCTCGACCCCAGCTTTCGCCATGCGACGAACGAAGAGTTAATGAGGTTTCCGTTCGGCAAGTACACCGGCGCGCAGGTCCGCGAAGCGTTCCGCAAAACGATTTATGAAAGTGAAATCTATTTCGGCCATAGCACAGCGCGCGAAATGGGAAAAGTGTTCGAGCTCATGGCCAAGAAAGAGTTGGTCTCGAAAGCGGCGAGCGAGATGATGCTTTCCATACTCCGCAAGCAGCAGGTGAACAACCGTTTTCCGCGCTACCTGCGCGATGTGGATATCGCGCACAAAACCGGCGACGGCCAGCCTTTCATCGCCAACGACGCGGGAATTCTCTGGGTGAAGGACCAACCCATCGTGCTTGTCGTGTTCACGGGACGTCACCGCGGGCAGACCGCGTCGCTGCACGACGCTGTCGCGCGCATCGCCGCCCTCGTCGCGCGCCACTATGGCGCCACACTGGCTGCAGACTTTCGTTGATTATTTTTCCAGGTGGTACGGCACGCTGGTGACCACGATGTTCTTGCGGAACAGCAGCGCACCTTTCAGGAAGAGGCTGGTCTGGTTGTGGAACAGGCTGTGCCACCACTTGGCGGGTACGATTTCCGGCAGCAGCACGGTGAGCTTGTCGTCCGTGCGCAGGTCTTCCACCTCGTCAATGAACCGCAGCAGCGGCTTGAGCACGGAACGGTAGGGCGAATCGAGCACGATCAAATCCACGTCTTCGATATGTTTCTTCCACAGCTTGCGCACTTCTTCGCGGTCGTGCCCATCCACATTGACCGTCACCGCCAGCACGTCTTTAGAAACAGACTTCGCATACTCCACTGCCGATAGTACGACGCGGTTGGGCACCGTGGCCACGGGCACAACCACGGTGTGCCGCGCGACCTGCGGCCGGTCGAAATCGGAAAGAGATGTTTGCAGGTTGAGCTTGAAATAATGCTCGCGCGTTTTGAGGAAGATGCGGACCAGTATCGGAATGGCGATGATCACGGCCCACGCGCCGCCGGTAAACTTGGTCACGCCGACCACGACGAGCACGATGAACGTGGTCACCGCGCCGACGGCATTCACTACCATGCGCCAGTGGTAGCCCGGCTCCCTTAGCCGCTTCCAATGCACCACCATCCCTGACTGCGAGAGGGTGAACGAAACGAATACGCCCACCATGTAAAGAGGGATCAGCCTGTTCACGTCGGCGTTGAAAAAGACGATCAGCGCGCTCGCCGCCAGGGCCAGCAGGATGACGCCGTTGGAAAAGACCAGGCGGTCGCCCAGGTTGGACAGTTGCCGCGGGGCAAAACGGTCCTTGGCCAGAATGGACGAGAGGCGAGGGAAATCGGCAAAGCTGGTATTGGCGGCGAGGATCAAGATGGCCATCGTCGCTCCCTGGATCATGTAATAGATGGCGCCGCGGCCGAAGATGAGCTCGTTAATTTGCGAGACGACCGTTTTCTCCGGTACCGGCACGATGCCGAAGCGCATGGCCAGAACGGTGATGGCTAGAAACAGGCTGGCGAGAATTCCGGCCATCCAAAACAAGGTGACGGATGCGTTCCGCGAGACCGGCGCTTTGAACGCTTGCACTCCATTGGAGATGGCTTCCACGCCGGTGATGGCCGTGCAACCGGATGCGAACGCGCGCAGGAATAGCCACACGATGGGGAGTTGCGCCGTCGCTGGAAACTGCGGGGATTGCGGCGGAATCGGGCTCGGTCCGAACGCGCGATACAATCCGTAGATCACCAGCAAGTACGCGGAGAAAACGAACCAATAGACAGGAACGCCGAAAATCGCCGCGGACTCGCGCACCCCGCGCAAGTTGGCCATGAGAATGATCAGGACAGCGGCCAGACACAGCGCCACGCGGTGCGTATACAGAGCAGGTACGGCGGAAGTGATGGCCGCGACGCCGGCCGCCACGCTGACCGAAACGGTCATTACGTAGTCAATCAGCAGCGCCGCAGCGGCCACCAGGCCGGGCGTCACGCCCAGGTTTTCCTTGGCGACGATGTACGCGCCGCCGCCGCTGGGATAGGCGTGGATGGTCTGGCTGTAGGAAATCACGACGATGGCCGTCAGCACGCAGATGCTGATCGTCGCCGGCAGCGCCAGGTGCAGCATGGCCGAGCCGCCCACCACCAGCGCCACCAGCATTTCTTCTGTGGCGTAGGCGCTGGAGGAAAGGTTGTCGGAGGCAAATACCGCCAGCGCCGCCTTCTTGGAAAGTTTCTGATGGGGAAGCTCCGTCGTGTGCAGCGGCGAGCCCAGCAGGATTCGTTTTAGAGAGATTGGCATCCCATACCTTAAATACGTTTCGCCGGAGAAAATATGTCAGCGCGACCGGACCGGTCAAAAGAGTACAGCGAATTTTCGCATCGTGCCACGCGAAAGCCGTGATTTGATTCTAATCGAAAACCTGCGATGGGCTCCGTCAACCCGTCGCACGCGCTTGTGGCGTTGCGGCGGGGCAGATAGAATCGCCAAATCGTGGAGGCTTCATGATCCGGCGAATCATTCTGGGATTTGTTGTGGTGCTCGTACTGAGCCACGGCGCGGCGGGGCAGCAGGCGCGGTGGTATCGCGGCAATACGCACACGCACACCATCAACTCCGACGGCGACTCCGCGCCGGACACCGTCGTGCGCTGGTACAAGGAGCACCGCTACCACTTCGTGGTCATCAGCGACCACGACGCCGTCACGCCGGTGGACGGGCTCAACGCGCTCTTCGCCGCGCCGGGAAAATTTCTCGTTCTGCAGGGCGAAGAAGTCACCGACCGCCTCGACGCGGCGCCCGTGCATCTGATCGCCGTGGGCGTGCGCGAAACCGTCCCGCCGCAGGGCGGCGCGAGCATTCCGGAAATTCTGCAGCGCGACGCGCGCGTCATTCGCGCCGCCGGCGGCGTGCCGCACGTCAACCATCCGAATTTCGGATGGGCGCTGAACGCCGAGCAGATCGCCGCGGTCGCGGACGCGCGCCACTTCGAAATCTGGAACGGGCATCCGCTGGTCAACAACCGCGGTGGCGG
>DASYRO010000005.1:0-10596 GCA_036004385.1 Candidatus Acidiferrales bacterium | reverse complement strand
CTGGTGAACACATCGGTGACCACCACCGGCATCGTCACAGGCCTGAAGAGCAATGGCTTTTTCCTGCAGGCGCGGGACACGGACGTCGATTCCGATGCCAACACGTCGGAAGGAATTTTCGTGTTCACCTCGAGCGTGCTGCCGGCGGCGGCAGTCATCGGCAACGAAGTCAAGGTCAGCGGCACGGTGGTGGAGTTCATCCCCGGCTCCGACCCAAACAGCCCGCCATTGACGGAGCTCAGCGGCGTCAGCGTCACTCTGATGACTAGCGGCAACTCGCTGCCGCTTCCCAAGACGCTCGCGGCCGCCGACACGAGCCCGGGCGGTTCCATCGAGCAGCTTGAAAAATATGAAGGCATGCGCGTGTATGTCTCTTCGTTGACGGTGGTAGGCCCGACACTGGGCTCCGTCAACGAGACCAACGCCACCGCAACTTCCAACGGCGTCTTCTACGGGGTAATTACCGGCGTGGTGCGGCCGTTCCGCGAGCCGGGGGTGGAAGTTCCCGATCCGCTCCCTGCGGGTTCGCCTTGCTGCGTGCCGCGCTTCGATGCCAATCCGGAGCGACTGCGCGTGGATAGCGACGCGCAGCCCGGATCGACAGCGATTGACGTTACTGCCGGCGCTACCGTAATGAACATCACCGGCGTGTTGGATTATGGCTTCCGCACGTACACGATTCTGCCCGACGCGGCCACTCCGCCAAGCGTGACCGGAAATATTACCGCCACGGACGTTCCGGTTCCCATTGCCGGTGAATTCACGATTGCCTCGTTCAACATGGAACGGTTTTTCGACACAATCAACGATCCCGGCACGAGCGATGCCGTGTTGACGCCAACGGCGTTCGACAATCGCTTGAATAAAGCGTCCTTGATTATCCGCAACATCCTGCACATACCGGATATTCTCGGCGTGGTGGAGATGGAAAATCTTTCGACGCTGCAGGCTCTTGCCAACCGCATTTCGCAGGACGCCATTGCGGCGGGCCAGCCCGATCCTGCGTATGCCGCGTACCTGGTCGAAGGAAACGACATCGGCGGAATTGATGTGGGCTTCCTCGTGAAACCCAGCCGCGTAACGGTGAACAGCGTCACGCAGGTGGGCGCTGCGGCCACCTACACGAATCCGCAAAACAACCAGCAGGACTTGTTGAACGATCGCCCGCCGTTGGTCCTGGACGCTATCGTGCACCAGTTCGGTTACAAACCAACGGCGCTCATCGTCATCGCCAATCACTTGCGCTCGCTCAACGGCGTGGATGACCCCTCGGATGGTACTCGGGTACGCGCGAAGCGCAGGGCGCAGGCGGAATTTCTGGCCAACTACATTCAGGGCCGCCAAGTGGCCGATCCGAATGAACGGATCGTGGCCCTCGGCGACTTCAATGCCTTCCAATTCAACGATGGCTATGTGGACTCGATGGGCACGATCAAAGGCACGCCGACGCCTGCGGATCAAGTCGTGCTGGCCAGCAGCGACCTCGTCAACCCTGATCTGATTGGGCTCTCGGACAGCTTGCCGCAGGATGAACGCTATTCCTTTGTCTTCGATGGCAACGCACAAGTGCTCGATCACATCTTGATCAATCAAAACGTGGTTTCCCTGTTCAACCGCATGAAATATGCGCGGGTGAATGGAGATTTTCCGGAAATCTATCGCAACGATGCGACGCGGCCAGAGCGCCTTTCCGACCACGATCCGGAAGTA
The DNA here is from genome assembly GCA_036004385.1 of Candidatus Acidiferrales bacterium. GTDB lineage: Bacteria > Acidobacteriota > Terriglobia > Acidiferrales > UBA7541 > JACQDE01. Next base: position 8,886 of record DASYRO010000005.1, on the reverse strand, counting down.
GCTTACTTCTTGCTGCCGCCGAATAATCCGCCTACCGCCAACGCTGGCGCGGACCAACTGATTGCCTGCGCGAGTCTGACTGCCAACTCGGTCACGCTCAGCGGTTCCGGTTCCAGCGATCCCGACGGCGATACGCTCACCTATACATGGACAGGCCCGTTCCCCGAAGGCGGCGGAACCGTGACCGGAGTGAACCCGGCCATCACGCTGCCCATCGGCGTCCACACGATTCACCTGACCGTGGATGACGGCAACGGTGGCACAGCGACAGATGATGTGGTCATCACCATCCCGGTAGTGGTGCAGGGATTGCAATCTCCACTTGCTTTTTTGACCCTGGATGGCAACCCACTCGTCTATCCGGACAAGGCCTTCAAACTTAATCGCACCCTGCCGCTGAGACTGCAACTTTCCTGCGGCTCGATGGTGCTCGGGAGCTCAAACGTGGCAGCGCCGCAAATCGTCGGAATCACTCGTGGCTCGGATGCTCTCGATCTTTCCACGATGGATCTGGACGCAGGCGAATCGAATGATAATGGTGTAGCTTTCCGTTTTAGCGATCCGAGCTGGGTCTTCAACCTCAGCACGAAAGGCTGGACCGCGGGAACCTATTTCGTAACTATCCAAATGCCTGACGGGCTTCGCTACAATTCTGCGTTTGTGTTGCGATGATCCGCGGGTAACTGACTGATTCAACTCGGCAGGAACTGCACGTGTTCGGCTCCTGCCGATGTGTTTCAACTCGTGCCGGTGGGAAATGGAGTGGGTCTAGATTGATCGCTGCGCGAATGTCATTTCGCGCGCGGCTTCAGACACGATCAGCGTCGGCTCGGTAAATTGTTGTATTTCGGCGGCGGTAAAGCCGGGCGCAACCTCGCGCAGAACCAGGCCCGCTGGCGTAACGTCAATCACAGCCAGATCGGTAACGATCGTTTTCACGCACTCGATCGCCGTGAGCGGATAGCTGCACTGCTTTACGACTTTTGGCGCGCCATCCTTCGTGTTGTGTTCCATGCAGACAATCAGGCGCCGCGCGCCGACGGCGATGTCCATCGCTCCGCCGATGCCGCCGGAGCCTTTGCCGCCGGGCACTTTCCAGTTGGCAATATCGCCTTTTTCCGAAACCTGGAACGCGCCCAGCACGGCTACATCGAGGTGCCCGCCTCGCGTCATCATGTGCGCTTCGGCTTGATTGAAAAATGCCGCGCCCGGCAGTACCGTGACCGGCACTTTCATCGCGTCCACGAGATCGAAATCTTCTTCGCCGGGCTTGGCGCGCGGCCCCATCCCCAGTATCCCGTTCTCGCTGTGAAAATAAATCGTCCTGCCGGCGGGCACGTAGTTGGAGATGAGATTGGGAATCCCGAAACCCAAGTTCACGTATGCGCCGTCGGGCAATTCCTGCGCTGCGCGCTCGGCGATCTGTTCACGTGTAAGGCGCTTTCCGGACACTTTATCTCCCTGGAACCTGCACGATGCGATCCACAAAAATGGAAGGCGTCACAATTACCTCTGGATCGAGCGCGCCGACTTCCACGATCTCATCGACTTCAACAATGGTAGTTCCCGCAGCGGCGGCCATGATCGGGTTGAAATTTCGTGCGGCCTTGCGATAGACGAGGTTACCGATGCGGTCGGCCCTCCAGGCTTTGATGAACGCAAAATCCGCGCCCAGTGCGGATTCCAGAATGCAGCGCTTTCCGCCGATCACGCGCTCTTCCTTGCCCTTGGCCACTTCCGTGCCTACTCCTACGGCCGTGTAAAACGCAGGGATGCCGGCGGCCTGCGCGCGCAAGCGCTCGCAGAGCATGCCTTGCGCCATCAGTTCAAGCTCAATTTCTCCGGCAGCGTAACACGCTTGAAAATGGTTGGCCGTCGGACCCGGAAACGATGCGTGAACTTTGCGAATCTGTTTATTCTTGAAAAGAATCCCCAGCTCGTTGTCTCCTGAGCCACAATTGTTGCTGATAGCCGTCAGGTTTCGCGTGCCCTTGTGCGCCAGCGCGCGGATTAGATTATTGGGAAAACCGGCCCCGCCGAAGCCGCCGAACAGAATGGACGCGCCGTCCGGGACATCGGCAACGATTGCATCCACGCTGGGATAGATCTTGTTCTTCATCGAATCTTTATGCGGGTGCCTGGCTCAGTCCGCGCTGATGGCTCGACTATTTGGCCCGTGAATTCCGGCGCGACGCAACCACTGGCACGTCGCACCGCGTAGGTTTGCTTCCGCGGCGAGCACGCGCAGATCATCCTCATCGTCCACGTCCAACTCGATACGCGGATTGCGCAGCACGCAAATCCCCGCGCATTTTTTCTGCGCCTCGGCGAGATGCTTGCGCAGGCTAAGCGGGCCGAAATGCGAAGGAAACAGCGCCGGCGGCGTGCGCAACAGTGCGTTTGTGCCCGTGCCATCACGCGAAGGAATCAACACGGTCGCCGGTGCCCGCCCAGCAGCGGTCAACACGGCTTCTACGTCCGCCGGTTGCATAAGTGGAATATCAATCGGCAAGCGCAAAAGCGATGTGACGCCGTTCGCCACGCAGCGCCGCGAGGCACGGTCCACAGAATCGCTTTCTGATATTTGCCTTCGTTCGCGGATCATGCTCCACCCCAGGCTGCGCGCGCGCTCCAGCGCCGGGCCATAATTGCTGACCACAAAGACGGCGTCCAGACCGCGTGCTGCTGCCACCGCCGAGAAGACATCCTCCATCATGGCTGTAGCTAGGGCCGTGCGCGCGGCTTGAGAAAGCATCGCGGCGAGGCGCTGTTTCGCCCGCGTCAGGTCCTTGACGGGAATGAGCACGGCGCGCATGGGTTTCACCGAGCGGCACCGGCGAACGCGGGCTTTTGCAGCAAACTCAAAACGTCGCGAGCCAAACGCACTTTGCTCGCGGTCGTGCGCATCAGCGTGGGACGCAGCTCGACTCGCATGCGCAGCGCTTCGATCGCCGATTTGTGCGCGGCATCCGCGGGATCAATCAGCATGGTGCCCACGAAGTCAGCGTAAAGTCTGGCCACGCCGAGCGCGGAGACTTCGTGTCCCTGTTCCTTCATCATTTTGTCCGAAGGTCCCTTCAGCGACTTGCCCGCTACGATGGGACACACTGCAACTACGCGCTCGCGGCGTCCGCACAGCGCGTCGCGCAGCCCCGGTACTGCGAGGATCGGTCCGATGCTGATGAGCGGATTACTGGGACACACCACGATCCCTTCGGCAGACCGAATCGCTTCCAGCGTGCCCGGCGCAGGCCGCGCTCGCTCCACGCCGTCGAAAATAATTTCCTTCACCGTAAGCTCGGCGCGATGTTTGACCAGGTACTCCTGAAAATGAATGACGCCGATTTCGGTGCGAATCAGCGTGGGCACGCGTTGGTCGCTCATCGGCAGGATTTGCGCCGTCACGCCCCACGCACGGCGGATCGTATCGGCAGTCTCGCTGAGCGTCGCCCCGGCGCGCAGGAGAGCAGTACGGTGGATGTGAGTAGCAAGATCATGGTCGCCGAGATGAAACCATTGTTCGCGCCCGTAGCGATTCAGATTTTGCAACGTCGTGAACGTATCGCCGCGCAATCCCCAGCCCGTTTTCGCATCCACTGCGCCGGCCAGTGTGTACGTGACAATGTCCAGATCCGGTGAGATGGAAAGCCCGTGCATTTCCAAGTCGTCGCCCGTATTCACAATTACGATCAGCGAACCTGGATTCATCACGCGTGACATCCCCAATAGAAGCTTGGAAGCTCCGACTCCTCCGGCGAGTGCGACGACGCCCATAGGCAGTTGATACGTATCCTTCTTGGCTGAGCGACTCGAACGTGACATGCCCTACCGAAATAAATCTTCCGCCGCGGGGCGAATAATCCGCCGCGCAGACTCCCGGCCAGCGCGGAAACGATAGCCGCGAATGATGACCGCCGGCACTTGCGCGTTCTTGCCCATGGCCAGTCCCGCCGCCGCCGCAAGTTCATCGGCCACGGCGAGGACCGTTGCGCGCAGCACTCGGCCGTGAGCGTCGCGGCGCCCGCGCCAATCCTCGAACACTCGCAGGCCGGCGCAACCGATGGCTACATTCGTCAAGCCCAATCGCCAGGGCCGCCCGAATGTGTCGGCGACTATGGCCGCCACGGCTATTTTACGTCGTGCGCGAATCCCGCGCACCAGCCGTCGCGCGCTGGCGTCCGGGTTGCGCGGCAAGCAGCTCACCCAGCCCTTCTTCGGCACGTTCGAATGGTCCACGCCGGCATTCGCGCAGACAAACCCATGGTGCGTTTCGGCTAGCAGCACGCGCGCGCTCATGCGCACGACGCGGCGCGATTCCCGCAACACGACCTCGATGAAACGCGGATCGCTGGCGAGCTCCTCCGCCCATTGCCGCGCCAGCGGCGAAGGCGTCACCTCGCGGAGATTCACCAGCCGCCCTTCCGCCTTGGAAAAAACTTTTTGTGCGATGACGATTATATCCCTGCGCTTCAATCCGACACCTTCTCGCTCGCTCGCCGCAACCACCAGCCGGGCCACGTCGTCCCCCGGAGAAATTTCCGGCAGCGTGCGGAGGCCGATGATTTCGACGCGATGGCGGGTTGAGGCGGACATGAAAGTCAGGACGGGAGTCCGGTAATGCGCAATCCTGCACCGAGGACTTTGTAGCGGCGATTAAATCCAATAAGGAGCGCAGTGAGCGATTCCACAATGCGCGCGTTTTCCAGCTTCCCGCCATCCACGTACCGGCAGCCGGCAATGGCTTCCACCCACGGACGCAATCGGCTGCGCGCGGCCGCGTCGTCCGCGCAGACAATCACGTCGCAGTCAACGGGTCGCTCAAATTCCTGCAAGGCATGTGCGCCGACGTTGTGAAATGCGCCGACCACGGTCACGCCCTCCGGCACGTTTTGTGCGGCCTGTTCCGCCGCGGAGCCGGCCCACACGCTGAGCACGCGGGTCGGCGAGCCTCCTACAGAAGCTTCCAGAGGAACCGTCAGATCCACGAGGATTTGTCCGGGGCGCCACGCGGCGCGCAGCGATTTCAACGTCGCCATCTGCGCTTCGAACGGAACCGAGAGCACCACGAGCGGCGAGCCAGCCACCACCTCCGCATTTTCTCCGCTTAAAACGTCCGCTGAGTCTCCAATGTCACCTTTGACGCGCGCCGCCGCGTCCTCAGCTCGCGAGCGTACGCGTGAGCCAATCAAAACACGCCGCCCGGCCTTGGCCCAGCGCAGAGCCAGGCCCAGTCCCTGGTCGCCTGTGCCGCCCACGACCGCAACCGTATTGTAGTCCTGAGCCATGTGTCCTGCTCGCGCGCAACGAATCCGCTCGGTGGGATGGCATTGTATCCAATCCTACTCGCGCGCCGAAGTCCGAATTTATCCGAAGGCGGGAACGCGGGACTCGAAAATTTCAGGTGTGATGTTCAGAACGGGGTGTGCGGCAGAGACCTATCTCTTTCGAAGGACTACGAGATTGGCGGGCGTGAAATTTCTGGCCATGAAAGGTGGATTCGCGAAGGGCGATGGACTCGCATGCCAAACCGGGTACTAGTCACTTGGTTCTAGGCCCTCTTCTTCGGGAGACTCTCGCGGTTGACCTGACTGAGGCGCAGCGTTAGCCTGAAAAGACCGGCCGCGCGAGGTATGTCCATGACCTGGAAAATGATGTGCGCCTGCCTTTGCGTTCTATTGCTGCCCTTGGCTGGCGCTGGCCGGCATGGTCAAATGAAAGGAGAATCAGCGATGACGCTGAAGCTGACCTCGACTGCGTTCACCAACGGCGGCAACATTCCTAAACAATTCACCTGCGATGGGACGGATGTTTCGCCTGCACTCGAATGGAGCGGTGCGCCGGAAAATACAAAAAGCTTTAGCTTGATCGCCGACGACCCCGACGCTCCGGCGGGCACATGGGTGCACTGGGTGCTTTTCGATCTTCCGCAGGAGACGAAGCAACTGAATGAAGGAGTGCCGAAAGACGAGCAACTCGCCAGTGGCGGGCGTCAAGGCAGAAATGACTTTCGCCGCATCGGCTACGGAGGGCCCTGCCCTCCTCCGGGCGCGGCGCATCGCTACTTTTTCAAGGTGTATGCTCTCGATGCCAAACTGAATCTCAAAGCAGGCGCGAGCAAAGCGGAGGTGGAGAAGGCCATGACGGGCCACATCCTCGCGCAGGCCTCGCTGATGGGACGCTACAAGAGATAGCGGCACTGTGATAGGGTTAGCGCATAACAGCTCGTTTGAATCGAAACGGGGATGGGGAGTCCGCAGTGAAAAAACTTCTGGTGCTCTGCGTGTGTGCCGCCGCGGCCGTTGTGTCCCAGACGCCTGCGATTCCGCGATTGTCGTATTCTGCGGTGGCAGATTTCTTTGTGTTGCCGGCAGGCGCGAATTTCGGAGAGGCCGCAGGCGTGGCCGTGAATTCCAAAGGCCACGTATATGTGTTTCATCGCGGCGAGCGTCCACTGATGGAATTCGACGCCAATGGAAAATTTATCCGTGCGCTGGGGGAAGGGCTCTTTACGACGCCGCACGGCGTGCGCGTTGATGCGCAGGATAACCTCTGGACCACAGATGTCGGTTCGCACGTCGTCTTGAAATTGAGTCCCGACGGACGTGTGCTGATGGTTCTGGGGCGAAAAGGAGTGGCAGGCGAAGATATTCCCAATACCGGAATCACGCTCTTCAACAAACCGAGCGATGTGGCGTTTGATCGCGCGGAAAATATTTACGTGAGCGACGGCTACGGCAACTCGCGAGTGGTGAAGTTTGATAAGAACGGAAAATTCCTGACCACGTGGGGTACGAAAGGAACCGGGCCGGGACAATTCGATCTGCCGCATGCCATCGTCGTGGACGGACGAGGCCGCGTGTTCGTCGCCGACCGCGAGAATTCGCGAATTCAAGTGTTCGACTCAAACGGAAATTATCAAACAGAGTGGAAACACCTTGGTCAGCCCTGGGGTCTCGCGTTGACCCACGACGGCGCCCTGCTCGTCGCCGATGGACTGGCGAACCGCGTGGTAAAAGCGGACCTGAGCGGGAGTATTCTCGGCACGTTTGGCGGGCCGGGCAAAGCTCCGGGAGATTTCCTCTACGCTCACGCGATAGCCGTTGGGCCGCAGGATGAAATCTATGTGAGCGAAATCCTCAACTGGCGTGTGCAGAAGTTCATCAAGCAATAGGCGATTCCCTACCCCGTAGATCGGCTTGCTTGACCAATTTCATCGAGCGCCGAGCAGCCAAAACCAGATCCTTGGACGTCACGCAGATGCTTGCCTATGGATTTCAGGTGCAAGCCACGCATCTGGCGATAACGGATTTTTGGGTACTTATCGCGGCTGTGACGCGCTATTCAGCGTTTTTGCTATCGCCGCGATCAGGGCGTCGCTTTTTTTCTTATCCTCCATGCCCCGCACCATTACCACCAGCACGAAGGGTCTCGGAGCATAGACGATGGCCGCGTCGTGATTGATTTTGGTGATTTCTCCGGTCTTGTGCGCCACGGGAGTGCCGGCAGGAAGTCCGGCGGGAATCGCGCCGTTGAACTGCTGGCGCTTAAGAATGGCAATCATTTCATCGCAGTCGCGGGGATGGCCGGCCCGCTTCTTGGCGATGGCCTCCAAAAGAATGAGCAGGGCCTGCGCCGTGGTCGTGTTGTTCAACCCTTTCTGAAACGCCTTGCCGTCCTCGACCCCGCGCAGGACCTTCATTCCATCAGCATGCAATCGGTGCACGCGTTTCTTAATGTTTTCGACGCCGAGTTTTTCTATGAGCAGGTTTGTCGCCAGATTGCTGCTTACCGTAAGCATCTTCTCGCAAAGAGCCCGCAGGGTCATCGTCTTGCCGACCATCTTGTACACGTCAGCATCGGAATCGTCATTCACGTCGAGCTGGTACGGGCTGCCGTCCACGATGCTCTTGAATTCGTTTCTTACCGGCAACTCGTCGTCGAGGCGGAGCTTCCCCGCGCGGGCCTGCGCGAACAGCTCAATCATCACCGGCACTTTCATGGTGCTCGCCGCGTGCATGGGCAGTTCGGGCTGAAGAAAAAACGACATTTTCCCATCCAATGTGCGGAAGGCGACGCCGACTTCCGCGCCGCTCTGCGCCACGAGCTTTTCTATCTCCTGCCGCGCAGTCTCACCGCTATCCTTTTGCGGAGAAGACCACACCGGAGGACTAAGCACAAAGACACAGAGAACCACAGAGGAAAGGAACGCGCGGCCGTGGATCACGCGAGGATTCATTTTATCGGTGGAGGTTCCGGAACAGCGGCGCCGTCTTTGCGCGGATCGGATGCGCCGTAATTCACGCGCGTGGAAAAATTCCGCATCACGGACTGGCCTCCGCCGAAGTAGCGCGAAAAATTCCCGCGCACGCGGATCTGATGACCCAGCTTCTCCAGTTCCGTGCGGACGCCGGCCGGGATGCGATCTTCCATTTGCACGTCGCAGCCCACGAAAGTTTCCTTGGTGAAGCGCGCGGCTTCCAGCGCGGATTGTATATTCATGCCGTGGTCCACAACGTTGGAGACAAACTGCGCGTGGGCCTGCGACTGGTTCCACCCGCCCATGATGCCAAAGGCGATGCGGACGTCGCCTTTTTCCATGAATGCCGGGATAATCGTGTGCAGAGGACGTTTTCTTCCGGCGAGCGCGTTGGGATGTGCCGGGTCGAGTGTGAACAGCGCACCGCGGTCTTGCAACGCGAAACCCGTCCCGTCGGCGACGATGCCCGCGCCAAAATTTTCGTAGTTGCTCTGGATCAGCGAAACCATGTTGCCGTCACGGTCCACCACACTCAGATAAATCGTGTCGCCACCGGGGGACGGTGGCTTCCCCGCCGCAACGCTGCAATTCGCCTTTGCGGCATCAATCAACTTGGCACGCTCGCGGGC
>DASYRO010000004.1:0-10321 GCA_036004385.1 Candidatus Acidiferrales bacterium | reverse complement strand
GCATCTCGACCGCCGCGCGTTTCAGGAGGAGCTCGAGCGCGTGAAGGAGCGCATCGCCGCCGTCGGCGAAGACATCGCGCAGGTGCCGGAAAAAACATTTCCGGTGCTCAACAAGCCTTTTGCCGAGCCGGCGCATCCGCCGCTGAAATTCCGCTTCTTGTGTTCGCCGAAGGAAATTATTCCCGGAGCGGACGGGCGCATTGAAAAGCTCGTCGTGACCGAAAATATTTTGGTTCCCAGAGACGGCGGCACCGCGGCGAAGGCCACGGACAAGACCGTTACGCTGGATTTCGACACCATGATTTTCGCCATCGGCGACACCGCCGATCCCAACGTCGGCCTGCCGTTTTCCAAAGACAGTTACATCACCAATCCGGATCTCGCCGCCGGCGAGCAGGCCGCGTACGAAGTGTTCGACCCGGCCGCGGGAAAAGTGATTCCGGGGACGTACGTGCTCGGCTGGGCGCGCAAGGCCAGCGAAGGACTGGTCGGCGTGGCGCGCTTCGACGCGGAAAAAGGCGCGACGCACGTGCTGAAATATCTGGAAAGCGTGCCGGAGCCGAAGACGGCCGCTCCCGGAGAAATCGCAAAATATATCGAACGCACCGGCCGGCCCGTCGTGGATAAAGCCGCGCTCGCGCTGCTCGGACGCGTCGAGGCAGCGCAGGCCGCGGCGCTCGGAAAGCCGTCGTTCAAGTTTTCCGAGGACGAACAAATGCTCGCGGCTATCGCGCAGGAAAAGACTTCGCCCGTGCCCGCGGACGACTAGAAGGGCTCCAGCGGCACGGAAATTTTTGGGGATTTCGCCGCAGGCGGCGGCGTCAGCAGCAGGAGAACGAGCATGATGGCGTTGCACGCCAGCGGAGCAAGTAGACCCGCCCTCAGCCCTCCGAAGTGCGTAGAAAAAAATCCTACCAGCGAGGGTACCGTCGCGCCGCCCATCGCGCCCAGCGCAAACATTCGTCCGCCGAACCGCGCAGACGATGCGCCAAACGCTGGTGCAATCCACGCGGCCAGCGTGGGAAAAATTGCGGAGAAGCCGAAGCCGGCGAGACACGCCGCGCCGAGAACTTTGGCCAGCGAGGCCGCTCCAAGCATGCCGCCGACGCCGAGCGATGCCAGCACGAGCCCGCCGAGCACGATCCGCGCTTCAGAAACGTGCCGCAGCGCCGCCGGCGCCAGCGCGCGTCCCGCGACCAGCGCGCCCCAGAAGAACGCAGGCGCCAGCGCCCACAGCGTCCCCGTACCGACGCTGACACGTTGCGCATGGGAGGCCACCCATCCGCCGACGGCGATTTCAGCGCCCACGTACAGGAAGAACATTGCGCCCAGCGTGGGACCAAACCGGAAACTCCAGAAGCCCGGCCGCGCCGCGGCGAAATCACTTTCCTCTTCCACCGGCTTCGGCTCGGCAAACGGAATCCGCGCGAGAGCAACCGCTACAATGGCGAATGCGACGCCCAGGGCGATGAGCAGCGCGCCGTCATGCCCCCGGCGCAGAAGTTCCGCAAACAGAAACGGACTGGCCACGCAGCCTGCTCCCCACGCGAAATTCAAAATATTCAGGGCCTGCGCGCGTTTTTCCGGATTGCTCTCCGAGACCCACAGGTTGGTGCAGGCGATGGTGAAGCCGAGTCCCGCGCCATACACAAAAACCGAGAGCAAGCCGGTGGCCCAGCCGCCGCTGCCGAGGGCGACTGCGCCGGCCGCGACGAGCGCGAAGCCCAGCACGAGCGCAAACCGGAACCCGCGCCGCGGCAACAACAGGCCGGAGATTGCCGCGCCGGTCATCGAGCCCGCGAACTGCGCAGTAAAAAAATATCCGGCTTGCGCGTCGTCGAGCGACCACCGCGCGGAGAGCACCGGCAACAACGGCCCGAGCAGCGTGGTCAACATCCCGCTCAAGACCGCTCCGCTATGGATCAGTGTGCTGGCCGGGCCGCGGGCAGTTTCCGGCGCGGCAGTCGTGGTGGACGATTTCATTCTGCGCAGCCAAAAGCTGCAGCGGAAACGCTATCACATTCCGGGCCGCGCAGCGGATTCGCTCCAGCCGGAAGGCAGCGGAGACCAGTGGCGCGTCAGGAAATCGGAGAGCGTGAGGGCAATCAAGATGGCAAGCCAGAAAAATCCGGCGAGGATGACGATGCGCGTCAGCCCGTCGCTGTACCGCACGTGCATGAAAAATAGAATGACCAGAATCATTTTGGTAACCGCGATGGTCAGCGCCACGACCGTATTCATCGCGCCCAGATCAATGAACGCGACCCACGTGGTCAGCGCGGTGAGAAGGATCAGCGCGGCGAATACGCCGACGTAAATTGGCACAGGAACGACGTGATGCGACATTCAGTAACGCCCTCCAATCAAATAGAGCAACGGAAAGAGGAAAATCCAGATGATGTCCACGAAGTGCCAGTACAGCCCGCTCACTTCCACGGGCGCAAAATAATTCGCGGAGAACCGGTTGCGCGCCGCCATCACCACGAGCGCAGCCAGAATACCGATGCCCACCACCATGTGCGTGGCATGCAGCGCGGTCATGAAAAAGTAAAAACAGAAGAACAGCTCGACCTGCGCCAACGAAATTTTTTGAGGAATCTCCGTACCCGGAGAGAAACGCAGCCCGGGCACGAGTTGCGTTTCCCACTTGTGGTGGTACTCGACATACTTGATTCCGAGAAATACGCCGCCGAGAATCATCGTCAGAATCAGGAAAACGATGAGCGCCTTGCGGCTGCTGGTCTGCGCGGCGTGCACGGCGAGCGCCATGGTCAGGCTGCTGGCGATGAGCACCGCAGTGTTGATGGCGCCGAGCTTGATGTCGAGCAGACGGCTGCCGGCCTCGAATCCCGTCAAGTACAGCGAGCGGTAAATTGCATAGGCCGCGAACAGCCCGCCGAAAAACATGATTTCCGTAACCAGGAAAACCCACATGCCCAAGGTGCCCGCGGCGTGCTGCTGATTGAGGTCGTCGAAATGATGCCGCAGCGCGGCGCGAGTCGCGCTATGCGCCATTTCAGTCATGGGCGTCCTCTTCGCCAGCGTAGGCATACGCGCCCCGGGTCACACGCGGAGTTTCCTCGAAATTTTCGGTGGGCGGCGGCGACGGCGTTTCCCACTCCAGGCCTTTCGCGCCCCAGGGATTCGCGCTGGCCACGGGCCCGTAGCGCATGGACCAAATCAGATAAATCAGCGGAATCAGGTAACCCACGCCAAGGATGGATGCGCCGGCGGACGACATCACATTCAACACTTGAAATTCATCGGGATAGACCGCGTAGCGCCGCGGCATTCCCAGATAGCCGAGCATGAATTGCGGAAAGAACGTCAAATTAAATCCAATGAAGATGACCAGCGCGGCGAAACGCGCCCAGGTGTCCGGATAGAGCCGCCCGGTAATCTTCGGCCACCAGAAATGAATGCCGCCGAGATAGGCCATCACCGCGCCGCCCACCATGATGTAGTGGAAGTGCGCGACGATGAAGTACGTGCCGTTCAAATGCACGTCCGTGGCCAGCGACGCGAGGAACAGCCCTGTCAGCCCGCCCATGGTGAACAGCCCGATGAACCCGAACGCGTAGAGCATCGGCGCGGAATACGAAATCGATCCTTTATACAGAGTCGCTGTCCAGTTAAAAACTTTGATCGCCGAAGGAATGGCCACCATGAAGCTCAGCACGGAAAAAATCAGCCCGGCATAGATGGACTGGCCGGTGACGAACATGTGGTGTCCCCACACCAGAAATCCCAGGACGGCGATGGCCAAGCTCGAGAACGCCACGAAGGTATAGCCGAAAATCCGTTTTCGCGAAAAGCACGTGATCACTTCGCTGACCACTCCCATCCCCGGCAGAATCATGATGTACACGGCAGGATGCGAGTAGAACCAGAACAGATGCTGGAAGAGCAGCGGGTCGCCGCCCAGCGCCGGATCGAAGATGCCGACGTGCAACACGCGCTCGATAGCCACGAGGGAGAGCGTGATGGCCACTACCGGCGTCCCCAGAATCATGATGATGCTCGTGGCGTACATGGCCCAAAGGAACAGCGGCATGCGGAACCATGTCAGACCCGGCGCGCGCATCTTGTGAATGGTTACGATGAAATTGAGCCCGGTTAGAATCGAAGAGAACCCGGCGACGAATGCGCCCAGGATAGTAGGGATAACGTACGTATTCGAATAGGTTGTGCTGTAGGGCGTGTAGAAGGTCCAGCCGGTATCCACGCCGCCGGCGAGGATGGCATACATGCTGATGGCCGCGCCGATGATGTAGAGATACCAGCTGAGCAGGTTGATGCGCGGAAAGGCCAGGTCGCGCGCGCCAATCATCATGGGCACCAGAAAATTTCCCAGCACGGCGGGGATGGACGGGATGAGGAAGAAAAAAATCATGATTACGCCGTGCATGGTGAAAAGCTTGTTGTAGGTTTCCGGCTGCACCAGCGTGCCCTGCGGAGAAATCAAGTGGATGCGCATCAACACGGCAAATGCGCCGCCCACAAAGAACATCAGCGTGATGGAGGCCAGATAGAGCAGCGCGATGCGCTTGTGGTCCGTGGTGAGCAGCCACGACTTGATGCCGTAGTTCACGTTCAAGTAATGAACGCGGGAGCTGGCCGGAATGTCTGCCGCTGTTGTGCTCATTTATTTGCCCTGCGTCTTTTCCTGCGAAGCAAGAGATTTAATGTAGGCGATGAGTTGCAGCACCTGCTCTTCGTTGATCTGCCCCTGGAACGACGGCATTACCGGAGCGTAGCCCGGCAGAGGCATGGAATTGGGCTGAACGATGGCCTGCCGGATGTAGGCTTCGTCGGCGATGAGCGTGCGGCCGTCGCGGAGTTTGACCGGCTTGCCAAAGAGCCCGACGAGCGAAGGACACTTGCCGGTATTTTCGGGCACGTGGCACGTCGCGCAGCCAAATTGCGTGAACAGCCGCTCGCCGGACTGGGCCATCGATTCGCCCTTGGTGCCGCCGGCGAGCCACGCTTCATAGTCGGTGGGCGTCATCACCTCGACCCAGCCGATCATCATGCTGTGCTCCGCGCCGCAGTACTGCGCGCAAAAAAAATGGTAGGAGCCCACTTTCGTCGCTTGAAACCAGATGGAGGAGTAACGCCCGGGAAGCACGTCTTTCTTGATGCGAAATGCCGGCACGTAGAAATCGTGAATGACGTCTTCGGAGGTCATCGTCAGCTTGACAGGCACGCCCACGGGAACGTGCAGAGCGTTGATTTCTCGCGGGCCTTCGGGGTGCTGCAAATGCCACATCCACTGTTTTCCGATCACGAATACTTCCAGCGACGCGCGGGGCGGGCGCGAATTGCGGAAATACAGACTCGAACTCCACGTGAACACGATCGCGCAGAGCAGAGTGGGAACGAGCGTCCACGCCAGCTCCAGCGAAAGAAAGGTCTTCGTGGCCGTCGGCTGTTCGGCTTCCGAGCGGCGGCGGTACTTCACCGCGAAATACAAAATGATGGCAAAGATGAGCGCGGTAAAAAACAAAGTAATGCCCGTCAGGAAAAAGTGCAGCGCATCCACGTCCTTCGCGATGGTGGAGCCTTGCTCCGGATGAATCGGGACGCCTTGCAGGAGCATCATGCACGCCTCGCGGGAAGCGAATAGTTCTCGCTGCGACGTAGCAGCCAAAGGGAAAGACCGATGAGCAGTACCGTAAAGATGCCCGCTCCCTTGATGACGCGCGAAATCAGCAGGCCGTACCGGCCGGAAAGCGGGTCGTAGTGATAGCAAAGGAGCAGCACTTGATCCAGCAGAGTGCCGATCTTGCCGGCGGACGCCTCCACCAGGCCGAGGCGCACAGTACGCGGATCGTAGCGAACGCCGAACATGTATCGCGACACCCGGCCTTCCGGCGTCAGCAACAGGATCGTGCTGGCGTGCGCGAACTGGCCGGATACAGGATCGTAGGCGTAACGGAATCCAACTTCGTCCGCGAGACGTTTGATGTGCGGTTCATCGCCGGTGAGGAAATGCCACCCGTGGCGGGCTCCGCTGCGGCCATAGAGGCCGGCGTACATCGTCTGCTTCGCCTCGGCGAATACCGACGAATCTTTCGGGTCAATGCTCACCGTGACGACTTCAAAGTCCTTGCCGATTTCCAGCGGCACTTCCTTCAGGCTGTTGAGCAATCCGTTCAAGACCTCCGTGCACAGCATCGGGCACTGGTAATAGACCAGCGTAAGAATGACCGGCTTTTTTCCGAAGAAAATGCTCAGCGTGACCGACTTTCCATGCTCGTCACGAAAGGCGGTGTCGAGCGATACCGTGGCATCCAGCTTTTGATCAATGCCCACGTTGTCGAGAATGGGCGGCTTCACGCCAGCCGCCTGGTTTTGCGCAGATGCGACAGGGGCGCCCATCCACAACAGAAAAATCCCCAGCAGCAGAGCGCTGTTCCACGTTCGCCGATAAGTTCGAGAGCCGATCATCAACTCAACTCCTCACGATGCCCTAGATCCCGGGGCCTAATTTTTCTTTTCAATTTCGCCGGGCGCGGACGGAGACTTTCCAACACCGGCAGTCTTCCCGGCAGGTCGCGGCGCCCGCGCTTGGCTGCTCCCGCGCACCGGAAGACCCTGCTGCAACAACAAATCCATGGCCCGGTCAATGGGGATTCGCACGACTCCATTCTTCTGGTCCACCCAGCCGAAGCTCTTCAGGTTTTCCTGTTGCCCAGCGCGATAGCTGCTCAAGTCCTGCTGCGGCGCCGTTTGCAAACGCGGCGTCGGAGGCAACGCGCGCGTGGATTCGAACGGCGTCGGCGGCGGTCCCAGCTCCTGCGTCTTGTTGAAGTGCCAGAACATCCAGCGCATCAGCAATGCCACCAGGACGAGCGAAACAAACAGCCAGCCGGCGAACTGCAGAAGCGAGCGGATGTTTGCGTCGCGTTCTTCGTGCCCAAGATCGGACGGCGGATTTTTTCCGTCAATCTCCATGCTGCAACGCCCCTTCGAGGTTCGGATCATGCAGAGCGACCAGCGGTCTGCCTTTCAGCTCGCGGATAAATGCTGCCAGCCACAACCCTCCGATGCCCACGACCGCGAGCAGATGAGTCGGATGGAAGCGAGGGCCATGCGCTTCGAACGCCGGCGCCACCAGCCAGTACACGTCCACCAGCGACATCAAAATCAGCAGCCCTGCAATCCGTGCGATGACTTGCGTTTTGCGCTTCAGGTCGCGTATCAACAACAGCAGGAACGGCACGGCAAAATGAAACACGATGAGTATCACAGCCAGCGCGGCCCAGCCGCCGGAGGCCCGGCTGGCGTACCACGTGATTTCGTCTTTCAGATTTCCGGACCAGATGATCAAAAATTGCGCAAATCCCAGATAGGCCCAGAGCATCACAAACGCCAGCAGCAAATTGCCGAGATCATTAAACTGTTGCGGCTTCACGACACCGGCGAGCGGTTCATGTCCGGCCAGCATCCGCACCACGAGCACGGCGAACGCCAGCGCCTGAGTCGCCTGCACGACCATGAAGATCAACCCGTAGATGGTGGAGAACCACGTCGGCTCCAGCGACATCACCCAATCCACCGCGGAAAATGTAACGACGATGCCGTAGAGGATCAGTCCGGGTCCGCCCAGCGCTTCCAGGCGCGCAGCCAGGCGCGGCGACGCCGTGCGGTCCTGCTCCAGCGACCATTTGTTAATCAACCACGCCAGAACGATGCACACTGCAAAATAGATGACGCTGCGCGCAACGAAAAACCCCGGGTTCAGATAGCGCAGCTTCACTCTCACCACCTCGTCGTTGGCTGCCTCCGGCCTGGCCCACGCATAGAGACGGTTAATTCCAAGCGCGACGGGAACAAAGAGCGCAGCCATCAATGGAAACGTGCGCGTGGCGGCTTCCAGCGGGCGCCGTACCGGCACGCCCCACTGCCCGCCGGTCAGATGATGAAGCAGAGCAATCGCGATCGAACCCAGCGGAATTCCCATCCAGAACAAAAAACCGAGGAGATACGAACGGAAAAACTGCTCTGGGTGTCCCCAGGAGCCCGCGGCACACAACAGCAGGCCGGAAAGGCCGGCGATCAGCGCGCCGCGCTGCACGCGGTCGAATTGCAGCCGGAGTTGTTCTTCCGCGCTCATTTGTTATCGGCCGCCAATTTGCGGCGCTCCTCTTCGGATAATTGCGCGGGCGAAGCGTGCTGACTGAGTTGCAGCGCGCGAATGTAGGCGGCTATCCGCCAGCGGTCTTCCGGAGAAATCCGCGCGGCGTAGCTGTACATCGCGCCCAGCCCGTTGGTCATCACGTCGAAGAAATGTCCCGCGGGCGCCTCGCGCAGGCGGTCAATATGGTACGAAGGCGGCGGCGGAAATCCGCGTTGCACGATCATGCCCCGACCACCTCCCGTGTAGTCGTGGCACGGAGTGCAGTAAATATTGAAGCGGTCCTGTCCGCGCTCCAGATCTTTCTTCGTGATGACGAACGGAAATTGGTCCGCAATCTTGCCGTCGATTTTCCCGGTGTAGAGCAGTTCATCATTACGCAACTGGCCGCGGGCGACCGTGCCGGGCACCGGCGGCCGCGCCGAGCGTCCATCACCGAAAAATGCGCTGGGGGCCTGCGGCCTGTATTTCGGTTGCACGTGCATGTCCAGGCGGCATCCGCCGGCCCAAGCGGCGAGCGCGACAAGCACAATTCCGCGCGCGGCGAGAAAAACAGACGAAGGCCATTCGCGCGCCGGAACTTGCGCCGACTTGGATTTAAGCTTCAATCTCGTACACTCCCCGAGCGTGCAGGCTGGACAGAAATTCCTTCGTCCGCGCTACATCGAATTTTGCGTCCCGCGCTTTGACGCACAAGAAAAAACGGTCGCGCGTGGCCAGCGCGAAGCGCGGCACGTTGAACACCGGATGGTACGGCGCGGGCAGGCCGTTCATGGCCAACATGCCCAGAGTGGCAGCAAGCGATGCAAAGAGCACGGTCATCTCGAACGTCACCGGGATGAACGAGGGCCAGCTATTGTGCGGCTTGCCGCCGATATTCAGCGGAAAATTGATCACGTTGATCCACCACTGCAAAGCAAACCCTGACAGGCACCCGATGACCCCGCCAATCAGCACCACCAACGGCAATTTGCTGCGTTCGAACCCCACCGCCTCCGCCAGCCCTTCGATGGGCATCGGCGAAAACGCATCGAGGCTGCGGTAGCCGGCTTCTCGCGCGCGGCGCGCCGCAGCCAGTAATTCTTCCGGGTTATCGAATTCCGCCAGCAAACCGTAAATCGGATGGCGCTTCATCTCACGCCTCTGGAATTTCCGGATTGGGATTGCGCAGTTTGGCCAGATACGTGGTGCGCGGGCGCGTATTCAACTCTGTCAATAAACCGTAGTTGCGCGATTCCGCCTTGAGCTTGGCCACGCGGCTGTTCGGATCATTGATATTTCCAAATACCAACGCCTGCGCAGGACACGCCGCCTGGCACGCGGTGACGATCTCGCCGTCGCGCACGCTGCGGTCTTCTTTTTCCGCCTGAATCTTGGCGGCGTTGATGCGTTGCACGCAGTAGGTGCATTTTTCCATCACGCCGCGGCTGCGCACCGTGACATCGGGATTTCGCAAGCTGAATAGACTTGCTGTGCTGTAATCCGAGAACAGTTTGAAGTTGAAGCGCCGGACCTTGTACGGACAGTTGTTCGAACAATAGCGAGTCCCGACACACCGGTTGTAGATCATTTCGTTCAGGCCCTCGGAGCTGTGCGTGGTCGCGCCGACCGGGCAGACCACTTCGCACGGCGCATTTTCGCAGTGCATGCACAACACCGGTTCGGAATACATTTCCGGGCGCTCCAGCCCGCCACGGAAATACGTATCCACGCGGATCCAGTGCATCTCGCGGCCGCGCGCGACCTGATCCTTGCCAACGACGGGAATGTTGTTCTCCGCCTGGCAGGCCACGACGCACGCGCCGCATCCGATGCAGCGGTTCAAGTCCACAGCCATGCCCCACGCGTAGCCTTCGTATTTGTAGCCGGGGTAAAGCGAAAGATTTTCGGTTTTCTTCTCTGCGTGCTCCTGCGCGAAGTTGGGATTCTTACGGAATTCGTCCAACGTGGCGATGCGCACCAGACCGCGGCGGAAGGCCGCGTCGCTTTCCTCATCCTGCCGCTGCCCGGCTGCGGCGATGATGTTGTGATGCTGAGTAGTCGCCAGGGCATAGCGCAGGCCGGTTTTTTCAATTCGCAAGCCGGACACAATCCACGGATGCGCGTACGTGCGCAGGAGATTCGCGTCGAAGCCGGTTCGCGTACCGACTCTGCCGGCGCGGCGACGGCCATAGCCGAGAT
>DASYRO010000003.1:0-5602 GCA_036004385.1 Candidatus Acidiferrales bacterium | reverse complement strand
GCGCGTGCAGCGGCGGGGTGACAAACTGAGGCGGAGTCCCTGCGGGTGGCCGCTCGTTTTGCCCGAATACCGCCGGTGTGCAGAAAATGACAAACAACAGTACAAAAACCACTGGCAAGAAACCACGTTGCGTGCTCATTTGGGCCTTTTCCTCCAAAATGACGACAATCCTAGTCTTCGATTGCTGGGACTAAACTTAATATCGTGGAGATACAAAGATGTCAATGGTACAACGGTGGATGAACCGGGGGTGTTGCGTCCCGCGCGCTGGCTGCAGCTCGACGAAGGCGCGTCGCACCTCGCGCACTTCGCCATCGCCATGTTGCGTCCCGCCCTGAACGAATAATCTCCGCGCAAAAAATAAGGCGGCTTTGCGCCGCCATTGCTGCTGCCATTTTTCACCGCGAAGTGTCCTGACTGGCCTCAGCGTCGCTGAACTGTATCTTTCCCCGAGCCCCGATGCTCCGTTTATTTCTTTCCCGCGGGCACGCGTCGATTCAACTCATCAAACCAGTTCAAAATGACGTCCACCGTGGCCTGCCGCTGGGTCTGCTGCTCGCGCAGCAGAAAATAAAAGTGCTGGCCATCGGGGGCCACGTCGTAGCTCGTCGTCCGCCCGCCACTGAGGAACTCCGCCTCAAACAGCGCGACGGGCTTGCCGGGCGTCCCGGAACCCATGGGCACACTCATCAACTTTTTTTCCGTGCGGTAGAATAGCTCTTTGCCGTTGCGCGCCCAGCGCGGCTCCTGGCCGCCATCGGTGGAAATCTGAACGCGGTTGCCGCCGCTCGGATAGGCGCGCAGGTAAATTTCCATTTTGCCGGATTCGTTGGATTGATAAGCGACCCAACCGCCATTGGGCGAAAACGCTCCGCCCGCATCCGCGTACGGCGTGGCCACGAAAGGCTTGGCCTCCTTTTTCTCATCCAGCGAGAGCAGCCACAAATCCGTCTGCGTCTTGACGTCGCTCACGGTCATCAGCAGCGTCTTTCCGTCCGGCGTCACGGAGAGAGGATTCTTGTCGTTGGAGCTGGAAATCACGGCCTCGTCGTTGCCGGTGCCGTCGGCGGACTTGGAGTACACGTCGAACACGGGGCGCTCGGAGACGTACAGCAGGCGTTTTCCATCCGGAATCCACAGCGGGCCGAAATTGCTGGCGGGGCCGAAGGTGAGGCGCGTCATGGATCCGCGGTCGAGGCTGAGGATCCAGATGTCCGGCGGATGTCCGCCGTCGCGAAGCGCAAGGGCGATGCGCTTCCCTTCCGGCGACACTCTGATGCTTCCGTACGCGCGTAGATTCGGACGAATGATTTGCGGCTTCCCGCTACGTTCCACGGACACCAGGTCGCGGTCGTTCTGGAGCGAGGCACTGCGCAAGAACGCCAGCGCGCCGCTCGCAGAAACTGCATACTGCGAGATGCCGTTCTGCGGTTCTAAGACAACTCCTTCCAGGACGGGAACGGCGGTCCCCGTAAGCGTCAACGAGTGCGCGTCGAAGGGCACCGCGAGGACGGTTTCGCCCCGCGCGTACAACAGGTGCCCGGACGCGGCATAACGACCGAAGGTGCCTCCTTCGACCAGCGTGCGCTGTTCGCCGGTGCGCAGGGAGCGCACGACAATGCGCGATTTTTCGATGGGCGTGGAAAACGCGGTGAACAACACGTGGTCGCCGTCCGGCAAAATCTGCGGCCACCAGTGTCCCAATTCTCCCTTTGCGCGATCCGGCGAAGTCAGCATCTGCGGCGTGCCTCCGCCCGCGGAAATCTTCCACAGGCCGCCGTTATATTCGCGCGTGAAGATGATCTGATCGTCGCGGCCCCAGTCGCCGGCGCCCCAGTCCACGTCGCACAGTTCCACGGCCGGCCCGCCGTCGATGGCCACCTTGCGCAGGTTTCTCCCGGACGTGAAGGCCACCCATTGCCCATCCGGAGAGATGTACGGCCGCTCGGCGTCCTCCGTGCCGCGGATGGGTGTCGCTTCCCACTGGTCCAGCCGACGGACGTAAAGCTGCGACGCTCCATTTTCTCCGCCGACGAAAATGATGCGTTTGCCGTCCGGCGTGAAGATGAACAGCGGCCAAACGTTATCCCCGAAAGAGAATTTCGGCGGAAGATTGACCGAGAGGTGAACCGGGGGCTGCGCGCCGGTCCCCCCTGAGAAAAACGACCGCATGCTCAAAGCGGCCAGCACGAGCAGCAAAATCGCGGCCACGCCCCACGGCGCGAGCGATTTCCATTTTGGTGGCGCGAGCGCGCCGACCGCTGCTTCCGAAACAGCCGCGCCGGGGTGCGCGATGCTTTCTTCGATTTCCAGGCGCGCGTCGGCAATATCGTGCAGCCGCTGTTTGGCATCTTTCTGCAGGCAGCGCCGCAGCAATTCGCGGATGCGCAGGGGCGTTTCCGCGGGAAGCGTGTCCAGGTCCGGCGCCCGCGTCAAGATGGCCGCCACGGCATCGGATATGGTGTCGCCGCCGAACGCCTGCCGCCCGGTCAGGCATTCGTACAACACGCACCCGAAGGCCCATATGTCCGTGCGCTTGTCGAGCGGTTTTCCACGCGCTTGCTCCGGGCTCATATACGCCGCGGTGCCCATGATCAGCCCTTCGCGCGTTGCACCGGCTGCGGAGAGGGTTGGAGAATGCGAAATGTCCTGTACGCCGGAATCCGGCGCGAGCGCCTTAGCCAAGCCGAAGTCCAGCACTTTCACTTTTCCGCTCGGCGTGATTTTCACGTTGGCCGGCTTCAAGTCGCGATGAACGACTCCCCTCTCGTGCGCAGCTTCCAGCGCTTCGGCCATCTGCCGCGCAATCTGCAAGGATTCGTCCACAGGCAGCGCACCGAGTTTTATTTTTTCCGCGAGCGTGGGCCCTTCGACCAGCTCCATCACCAGCGCGCGCACGCCGCCGCCTTCTTCCAGTCCGTAGATGGCCGCAATGTTGGGGTGATTGAGCGAGGCGAGAACTTGCGCTTCTCTCTGAAACCGCGCCATGCGCTCGGCGTCATTGGCGAACGCCGGCGGCAAGACTTTCAGCGCCACCTCGCGTCCCAGGCGCGGGTCCGTGGCGCGATACACTTCTCCCATCCCGCCCGCGCCGAGGCGCGCGGTGACGCGATAGTGCGAAATGTTCAGCCCGATCATCCGTTCACTTTTTCCCCGCTGGCAGGCGGCGATTTAGTTCCTCGAACCAGTTCAACACGACGTTGATTTGCTTCGCGGCGGCCTGCTGCTCGTTGGGCACAATGAACACAAACTTTTGGGCGTCGGCGCTGGGGTCGTAGAAGTGGCCCGAATCCGTGAACGCAATCTCGAACAAAGCTCGCGGCATGCCTGCGCGGAGGGTGGGTTTTGTCTCGACGGGCACAGCCATGAAATTTTCCGCTTGTAGGTAAAATAGCTCACGCGCTGTTGGTGCCCACCGCGGATTCATGCCGCCGTTGATGGAGATCTGTGCTCTTCCGCCACCCCTGGAAAAGGGTTGCACGTAAATCTCCGGCCGCCCGGACTCGTCCGACTGGTAGGCGATCCATTGCCCGTCGGGCGAAAGCGCGGGGAACCGTTCCTGGGAAGGCGTGCGCAGGAAGAGCTGCGGCTTGCGCTCGCCGTCCATCGGCAGAATCCAAATGTCATCCGATGTCTGCGGATTTTGCTCGGAATATGCCAGCAACTTGCCGTCACTCGAGAACGAGTATGGGTGCAGAAAATTCGGACTCGCGACCAATCGCTCTTCGGGCCCGCTGCCATCGGCGGGTGTCCAGAAAAGTCCGTACTGGCCACCACGATATGAAGTGAACACAATGCGCTTGCCGTCGGGCGTCCAGAGCGGGTCAGTGTTGGTGTACTGATGCGTGAGCCGAGTAAGCGTCCCGCGTTCCATGTCATACACCCATACGTTCCAAGTTGGGCCCTCGATGGTCATGGCTAGGCGCCGGCCATCGCGCGAGAGTGAGAGGTCTTCGTACGGACGCCGGCCCTCCGATACGGCCCGGGCCGCCCCTTTGCGATCTACCCAAGTCAGCTTGCGTTCGCTTTCCGTTGTGTCACCGGGGATGTAGGCAAGCGAGCCGTCTTCCGCCAGGCTGAACTGTGCTTCACCGTTCGCCGTACTGGTCGTAACCCCTTCGAGTACGGACACTGGCGTTCCTCTCACCTCCCCGCTTTTCAGGTCGAACGGCACGGCCAGAAGAGTCCCCGCCCGAACAAAGACAAGATGACCGGAGGATTCGTAACGCGGGTAGGTGCCGCCTTCGACCAGCGTTCGCCACTGGCCTGTCTTCACATTCAGGATCGCGATGTGCGCATCATCGAAGCTCGTGCCGATCCCGATGGTGAAGAGCACGGCTTCACCACCCGGCAACACGTGCGGCCAACGATGGCTGCTCTCGCCCTTTTTCGCGTCCGGCCGGCTCACCACCTGGGGTGTGCCGCCCCGAGCAGAGACGCGCAGAATGCTTTCGCCCTGCCATCGCTCGGCGTAGTAAATCGTGTCGTCTTCTCCCCAGCTCGCGCCCCAAGGGGAAGCGGCATCGCAAACCGCAACCGCGGAGCCACCCCCCACGGGAACCTTTTTAAGTTGCCGGTCAGTAAAAAATCCGATCCACTGCCCGTCGGGAGAGAAAAAAGGATTGGTGGCGCTCTCGGTGCCGGGGATTAATTTCGCCTGGAAATCGTCAATCGCCCGCAAATAGAGCTGAGTGGACCCGCCGTGACGCACGACGTACACTAGCCGGCGGCCGTCGGGCGAGAAGGCAAGGGCCGGACCAGCGCCGCGGGCCAGCGATTCGTTTGGCGGAAGTGCATCGACAAAATGCACCAGCCCTCGCGCGGTCGGTGCATGAAGCAGCTTCCACCCCATAACCGCGGTTCCCAGAACTGCTAGCCCGGCAACAATGGCCACAACCACCCACGGAGCCATTTGGGAGCGTTCCGGCTTTCCGCTGACGCTAGTCACTGCGCTGGACGAGCCCGAGAGCAACTCTTCGATCTCGATGCGGGCGTCGGCGATATCGTGCAGCCGCTGTTTGGCATCTTTCTGCAGGCAGCGTCGCAGCAATTCGCGGATGCGCAGGGGCGTTTCCGCGGGAAGCGTGTCGAGGTCCGGCGTCCGCGTCAAGATGGCGGCCACGGCATCGGATATGGTGTCGCCGCCGAAGGCTTGCCGTCCCGTCAGGCATTCGTACAACACGCACCCGAAGGCCCAGATGTCCGTGCGCTTGTCGAGCGGTTTTCCACGCGCTTGCTCCGGGCTCATATAGGCCACGGTGCCCATGATCAGCCCTTCGCGCGTCGCGCCGGCTGCCGAAAGCGTCGGAGAATGCGAGATGTCCTGCACGCCGGAATCTGGCGCGAGCGCCTTAGCCAAGCCGAAGTCCAGCACTTTCACTTTTCCGCTCGGCGTGATTTTCACGTTGGCCGGCTTCAAGTCGCGATGAACGACTCCCCTCTCGTGCGCAGCTTCCAGCGCGTCGGCCATCTGCCGGGCAATCTGCAAGGATTCGTCCACAGGCAGCGCACCGAGTTTTATTTTCTCCGCGAGCGTGAGCCCTTCGACCAGTTCCATCACCAGCGCGCGCACGCCGCCGCCTTCTTCCAGTCCGTAGATGGC
>DASYRO010000002.1:0-3686 GCA_036004385.1 Candidatus Acidiferrales bacterium | reverse complement strand
CGCCATTGTCGCGCCCACCGGCGGCCCGGCGTGGGTGACGGACCTCGTCAACGGCGACCATTTTTCCGGCGGACTTTCCGGCCCGCCGGCTGTGGCCGGTTATCCGCACATCACCGTACCAGCGGGTTACGTGCGCGGCCTGCCCGTGGGGATTTCCTTCGCCGGCCGCGCCTGGAGCGAAGGCGTGCTGATCCGCATCGCATATGCCTTTGAGCAATCGACGCGCGTGCGCAAGCCGCCGAAATTCCGAGCGACGGCGGAGTTGTGACGGGTGTAGGGGCGGTGCTTGCCCCGCCCCAGGGCGCAGCGAGCAGCGCCCCTACGACCCCACTGGGTTGGGTTTTTCGGGATTAATCTTCCATTCCTGCATGGCCTTCTTCACGACGGAAGCTTCGATCTTTTTCTCGCGGAGCAATTCGACGAGCGCGGCGTACGCGATGTGGCGCGCGTCCACTTCAAAGAAATCGCGCAGCGCGGCACGATTTTCGCTGCGTCCGAATCCGTCGGTGCCGAGCAGCGCCGGCGGGCGTGGGAACCATCGTGAAACCATCGCTGGCAGCGACTTCAGATAATCCGACGCGGCAACGAATACGCCGGGCGCATCGGCGAGGCACTGGCTGACATAGGGCATGCGCGGCTTTTCCGCCGGGTGGAGGCGGTTCCAGCGTTCCGCGTCGAGGGCATCGCGGTAGAGTTCTTTGTAGCTGGTCACGCTCCACACATCCGCGGCAACGCCGAATTTTTCCAGCAGCGTCTGCGCTTGAATGGCCTCGCGGAGAATCGCGCCGCTGCCGAAGAGTTGTGCGCGCAGCTTGGCTTTCTTGTTTTCCGACGGCTGATAGCGGTACATCCCGCGCAGAATCCCTTCGCGTGCGCCTTTGGGCATCGCCGGCATGGCGTACGGCTCGTTCATCACTGTGATGTAATAGAAAATGCTTTCGCCGTCCTTGTACATGCGGCGGATGCCGTCGTCCACGATGACCGCGATTTCGTAGGCGAACGCCGGATCGTACGCGCGCAGATTGGGGATGGGCAGCGCGAGCACGTGACTGTTGCCATCCTGGTGCTGGAGTCCTTCGCCGGCCAGCGTAGTGCGGCCCGACGTGCCGCCGAGCAGAAATCCACGACAGCGCATGTCCGCCGCGGCCCACACCAAATCGCCGATGCGTTGCAGGCCGAACATCGAGTAGTAAATGAAAAACGGAATCGTGTTGATGCCGTGCGTCGCGTACGCCGAGCCCGCGGCGATAAATGATGACATGGAGCCCGCCTCGGTGATGCCTTCCTCGAGGATTTGTCCGTCGCGCGCTTCCTTGTAATAGAGCAGCGTGTGGATGTCCACGGGCTCGTAGAGCTGGCCGGTGTGCGCGTAGATGCCGACTTGGCGAAATAGTGATTCCATACCGAAGGTGCGCGCTTCATCCGGCACGATGGGCACGATGAGCTTGCCGATTTCCTTGTCGCGCAGTAGCTTGTGCAGGATGCGCACGGTGGCCATGGTGGTGGAAACTTCGCGGCCTTCGGTACCGGTGTAGAATTCGTCGAACAAGTCGCCAAATTGCGCTTGGATGGGCTTGGCGCGCACTTTGCGCTGCGGGACGTAGCCGCCCAGCTCCGCGCGGCGCTCGCGCAAGTACTTCATCTCCGCGCTGTCCTCGGCCGGGCGGTAGAACGGCGCGTCGTGCATTTCTTCGTCCTTAATGGGGATGCCGAAGCGGCGCTTGAAATTGTTCAGTTCTTCTTCGTTAATTTTCTTTTGCTGGTGCGTGATGTTTTTGCCTTCGCCGCTTTCGCCGAGCCCGTAGCCTTTAATGGTGCGCGCGAGGATCACCGTCGGCGCGCCCTCGTGGTCGACCGCGGCCTTATATGCCGCAAACACTTTTTTCGGATCGTGCCCGCCCAGCCGCAACTTGCCGAGCTGCTCGTCGGAGAGATGCTCGACGAGTTTCAGCAGCCGCGGGTCGTGTCCGAAAAAGTGCTGGCGAAAATACGCTCCGCCTTCCACGACGATTTTCTGGTACTCGCCGTCCACGATTTCGCCCATGCGGCGCACGAGCAGGCCGTCCGTGTCCTTTTCGATGAGCGGGTCCCAGTCGCTGCCCCACAGCACCTTGATGACGTTCCAGCCCGCGCCGCGGAAAATCGCTTCCAGCTCCTGGATGATGTGACCGTTGCCGCGCACGGGCCCGTCCAGGCGCTGGAGATTGCAGTTGATGACAAAGATGAGGTTATCGAGTTCCTCGCGCGGGGCCAGGGTGATGGCGCCGAGCGCTTCCGGCTCGTCCGTTTCGCCGTCGCCGATGAAGGCCCACACCTTGGCGTCGCTGGCCGGCTTCAGCCCGCGGTCTTCGAGGTAGCGGTTGAAGCGCGCCTGGTAGATGGCCATGATCGGCCCCAGGCCCATGGACACGGTGGGAAATTCCCAGAAGTCCGGCATCAGCCACGGATGCGGATAACTGGAAAGCCCGCCGCCCTGCGCCAGTTCGCGTCGGAAATTTTCCAGTTGCTTGACGCTGAGGCGGCCTTCCAGAAACGCGCGGGCGTAGATGCCCGGCGAGGCGTGCCCCTGAAAATAAATCGTGTCGCCTTCGAACTCCTCGGTGCGCGCGCGGAAAAAATGGTTGAAGCCGATTTCATAGAGCGTGGCCGCCGAAGCGTACGTGGAAATGTGCCCGCCGATGCCGCTTTCGTGCTTGTTGGCGCGCACGACCATGGCCAACGCGTTCCAGCGCACCATGCTCTTGATGCGGCGCTCGATTTCCTGGTCACCGGGAAACGCCGGCTGTTGCGACTCGGGAATGGAATTGACGTAGGGCGTGTTGGCGGTGAAGGGCGTCTTGACGCCGGCCATCTGCGCGCGCGTGCGCAGCCATTCCAGGATGCGGTTGGCGCGCTCCGGGCCGCCGTCGGCGAGCACCGCTTCCAGCGATTCGCCCCACTCCTGCAGCTCTTCGTCGGCGGGCTGCGAAACTTGCGAAACCTCAATGTCACCATCTTCACTCATGTTCGTGCGTTCCTGTACTCACGGCAAAATGTCTCGATGAATTTAGAAGTATACAGCGTTTCGGCGCGGCGTGCCGCCGGCAAAGCGCAACTCGAACGGATGTCGCACTCGCCACGGTCATTGACCTGCTGGCGGCCATGGCCTAGAATACGCAGCCTCAAGCTAGCTTCAGGATCATGATCGGTCAGACGTTTTCGCACTATCGCATTCTCGATAAATTGGGTGGCGGCGGGATGGGAGTCGTGTACCGCGCGGAAGATACGCGTCTCGGCCGTCACGTGGCCTTGAAATTCCTGCCCGAAGGCACCGCTCGCGATGCACAAACCGTGGAGCGCTTCCAGCGTGAAGCGCGCGCAGCTTCATCGTTGAACCATCCACACATTTGCACCATTCACGATATTGACGAGCACGAAGGGCAGCCGTTTATCGTGATGGAACTGCTCGAAGGCAAGACGGTGAAGCACTCCATCGAGGGCAGGCCGGTTCCCGTCGAACAGTTGCTCGATTGGGCCATCCAGGTGGCCGACGCGCTGGATGCCGCGCATGCCAAGGGCATCGTGCACCGCGATATCAAGCCCGCCAACTTGTTCATCACCGACCGCGGGCAAGCCAAGATTCTGGATTTCGGTCTGGCCAAGCTTCTGGAGCGCCAGCGCGTGGGCGAAGCGGTGGGTGCATCGGC
>DASYRO010000001.1:0-2789 GCA_036004385.1 Candidatus Acidiferrales bacterium | reverse complement strand
ACGTATGCGAACAATCCCGTGTGGGAAAAACTGAATTGCGCGCCGCCCACCGAGGCGGAGAAAACGACGTGCTCGAGAAACGGCGCCGGCGGCCCGGTCACTTCCAATCGCTCCAGGTCGAACGGAACCGCGAATAGATTGCCGCCGAGCGTGTAAACAATGTGGCCGCTGGGCACATACCGCCCATACGAGCCGCTCGTGGCCACCATGTGCCTTTCTCCAGTTTTCAGAGATTGCACCGCGACGTTGCCGGCGCCAAAACCGCCCGGCGTTTGCACCGTAAAGAGCACCGCCTTCCCGCCCGGCAGCACTTGCGGCCAGCGATGCGTCAATTCCCCCTTCGTCTGGATGAGTTCGGTCAGTCGTTCCGGCTTTCCTCCGGCCGAAGACACGCGGAAAAGCGCCGTGCGCCCTTCCGGCGTGAATACGATGGAATCATCCTCGCCCCAGTCGCCCCCGCGCGGAGTCGCCGCGTCGCACAGCGTGACCGCCGCGCCTCCCTGCGTGGCGATTTTTTTTAATTTGCCGTCGACAAAAAACGCAATCCAGTTTCCGTCCGGCGAGAAAAACGGATCGCGCGCGCCTTCCGTGCCCGCCAGCGGCGTGGCCTGCAACTGATCGACGCTGCGCACATAGATTTGCCGCTGCTGCTTGGCATCCTGCGCCACCAAGGCCAGCCGCGTGCCGTCCGGCGAAAGGACGACAGAGGGTCCGCGGTCCACCGCCAGCGTAGCCGGAGCGCCAATTTCAACGCTCCATCGCGCGGAAAGTGGGGTCACCGGCGCGGGACGCCACGGCGCCCAGGCGATTAAGCCAGTGGCGATGATCGCGAGGCCTGCCACGGCCCACGGCAGCACGCGCCGCCACGGGGGTACCGCCGGCATCCTGCCGGCGATTTCTTCTGCGGCGCCGCCCGATTCGGCTTCGGGATGCTCCAGCGCTTCCGCAACCGCAATCCGCGCCTCGCCGATGGCCTGCAAGCGCAACTTCGGGTCACGCGTCAAGCAGCGCTCCAGCAGCCGGCGGATGCGCCGCGGCGTGCCCGGAGGCAATACGTCCAGCGCCGGATCCTTGGTAATCACGTGCGCCAGCGTCTCCGACGCGGTTTCGCCGGTGTACAGCCGTTGGCCGGTGAGCATTTCGTAGAGCAGCACGCCGAACGACCAGATGTCCGCGCGGCGGTCCACGGGTTTTCCCTTGGCTTGCTCGGGAGACATGTACGCTGCGGTGCCCAGGATGATTCCCGCCTTGGTGGCTACGGCCGAGAGCGTCGGCGAAAACGCGTCATCCTGCGCGGAGGAATCTTCGCTCAGCGCCTTGGCTAACCCGAAGTCCAGAATTTTCACTTTGCCTTCGTGGGTGATTTTCACGTTGGCGGGCTTTAGGTCGCGGTGGATGACGCCGCGCTCGTGCGCGTATTCCAGCCCTTCAGCGATTTGCTTGGCAATCGGCAGTGCTTCGTCAGCCGGCAGCGGCCCGAGCGCGATTTGCTCGGCCACCGTGGGCCCTTCGACCAACTCCATTACCAGCGCGCGCACCGTGCCGTCTTCTTCAATGCCGTGAATGGTTGCGATGTTGGGATGGTTCAACGAGGCCAACACCTGCGCTTCCCGCTGGAAGCGCGCCATGCGCTGCGCATCCTGCGCAAACGCCGGGGGAATCACCTTGAGCGCAACGTCGCGGCCGAGCTTGGTGTCCGTGGCGCGATAGACCTCCCCCATGCCGCCCGCGCCCAGCTTGGCGGTCACCGTGTAATGAGAGATTTTGTCGCCTGCGTTCAACAAGAGATCCCTCGCTGTGCTCGGGATTTCGCCTGCGGGCTCCCGCTCCGCTCACGCCCGCAGATCGGCTCAACCTCGCCCATCCCGCCCGCGCCGAGCCGTGCGGTGACGCGGTAGTGCGAGATGACTTGTCCCACCATTAATTCTTTCCTGCGCGCGAGCGGGCCTTCACTTCTTCAAACCAATTCAGCACCACGTGCAATTGACTCTGCCCCGCTTCCGATCCGGCAGACTTGACCAACAGGAACCGCTTGCCGTCCGGTGACACGTCATAGATTCCTTCATGGCGCGGGTGAATCTCGTAGCGTCCTTCGAAGAGCGTGCGGGGAGGCGACGGCGAAAATTCCGGCTTCGCCGAATAGGCCACGGACATCACTTTGTCGCCATTGCGATAGAAAAGCTCACCGCTGCCGCGCGCCCAAAGCGGCGCGAAGCCGCCGTCCGTCGAAATTTGCCACTTGCCGCCGGAGCCGCCCAGCGCTTGCACGTAGATTTCGTCGCGCCCCGACTCGTCGGAGGCATACGCCATCCAGCGCCCGTCGGGAGAAATCTTCCCTTCGCGCTCGTTGAACGGCGTCTTCAGAAACGGCTTGGCCTCGTGGTTCCCCTCCAGCGAAACGAGCCAGATGTCCCCGCGGGTTTCCGATTCGTAATTGGTGAGCACCAGCAGTTTTCCATCCGGCGAAATCGAGCTGAGGTGCGTATGGTTGCCGACGGCCGCGATCTTCTCTTCGGTCCCGCTGCCGTCGCCATTTTTCCAGTAGAGGGTGCGTGGGTCACTGGCTCTCGAAGCAGCGTAGATCACTCGTCGCCCGTCGGGCGTCCACATCGGCGTTTCATCTTCTCCGGCTTCAAACGTCAGGCGCGTCAGGGTGCCGCGCAACAAGTCAAACGTCCAGATGTCGTCGCTCCCGCCGGTCACATGGACCGCGATTCTTTTGCCGTCCGCCGTCAGCATGGGCTGATCAAATTCGTTGGCGGGCGCGGCGACATTGACTTCCGTTCCCT